>JBFZBH010000011.1:0-12231 GCA_041308525.1 Phycisphaerae bacterium
GAATAAAAAACAAAAATACGCTCATAAATATTTAATCAGCTTATTCTCTCAGATAACAGAGATTCTTCGCTGCGCTCAGAATGACAATCGCTATTTACAGAATAATAGTTTATAGTTTTTATACAGAGCATTCTCAATCTAAAGACCCGTAAGGCGATACAATCCTGCACTGTGCTTATTTATTTTCGCAGAAAATGTCTCTTCGAAAGTCCCAATAGTTTTATGCTGCCACAAATCCCGGACTTGGCATTTGCCTTTGAAACCAAGCTGTGAGAGTGTGACACTTATATCAACAGGCTCTGTTATATCACCGACATTAAACAAGGCAAGGTATTTATCGTTCGAGTTGGGGACATCAGCGATCCACGCTGCCTTGTCACCATCAAAAAACAGCTCTTTATTTGCGGCTGAATTCTGATTGACTGCAAGGACCTCATCGTTCGTTAAGAGCGACAAAGTAAAATCATCGTTGCTCGGCAAATCGCCGCCGAACATCAGAGGCGAGCGGAAAATGCTCCAGAGTGTCATTAGGGTAATCTGCTCATCTTTTGTAAAATTCGTTTTTCTATCATCGCCGACCTCTGCGCGAATACCGATGCGGCCGAGAGCAAGCATATCAGCATCAGGCCAGTGACCGGGGCCGATATAAGGGTACCATTTTTCGCAGACATCGAATGTATGGCGAAGCGCGCCCCAGTTGTCCCAAAAGTCGCCGGTTATTCTCCAAAGATTAGCGCACTTTACAAGATGAGCGACTTTATCGACGGGCGCCGGGCCGGGAGAGAGACTCAAAACGATTTCCCTGCCGCATTTTCGAAGGGCTTTACTTAAGCCTTCTATCTCATCGGCGTGATAAGGACTTGCCATATCATCGGCTTTTATATAATCGACGCCCCACTCGGCATAGAGTTTCGCAATCGAATCATAATATGCCTGCCCGCCGGGGTGTTTCATATTCACACCATACATATCAGTCAGCCAGGAACAGGTGCTGTTGATATCAGCAACATCCTTTGCACGATACGAAGTCCCCAAAACAGGAGTGTTCGCCGCCACAGCCTGCCGGGGGATGCCGCGCATAATATGTATTCCAAATTTCAACCCTTTGCTGTGAACATAACCAGAAAGATTTTTAAATCCGGCACCGTCTGCTGACGAAGGAAACCTGTTCGGTGCAGGTATGAGCCTGCCGTATTCATCCATCGTAAGCTTTGCAAATGGGCGGTAGCCGTGGGGCTTGGCATTTGGCTCTGACCATTGAATATCGACAACAATATATTTCCAGCCGTGCTTTGCCAGCTTTTCTGCCATATAGTCAGCATTCGACTTGACTTCATCTTCCCGGATGGTCGGGCCGTAGCAATCCCAGCTGTTCCAGCCCATTGGAGGCGTCGGGGCAAGCTTCGCAAGATAAGGGTCAGGCTCGAAGGGATAAAGCACCGATTCGGAGACAGGCTTGGCACCCGTTATCTCGAACCTTGCATCTGCCCAGTCGGAATGGTCATAATTAAAGCCGTCACCGGCATCTGTAACTTCAAGGATAAATTTTTTTACACCTTTCAAATCAACTTTTACTTCCTTTGCAGGGGTGTCTGACTTCATAATACCGCTTTGCCAAAGCACCTTATCGTCGCCGATAAGCTTAAATTCGACACTTGCCTGAGGGTTGGAGCCGACCTCGTCATCAATTCCGACTACTGCCTGAAAATTATTTACATTGCCGTCCAAAAGAAGGGTAAAGGTGCTGTTGGAATGTGTCCCCACCCCCCTGTCAAAAACTTTGCCATCCAGCTTTAATGGATTTCCATCTATTGATTTTTTTGCCTGCGGCCTTCCCCAGCCGGTCGTCATCCTCCGCACCTGCAGTTCATCGAGCCAGACAATCTTTTCATTTTGTGCAAAGCATATACTGGTAAAGTCCGTCATAAACAATAACGCAGATGCACATACTACAAGTAATTTTTTCGAAAAATTTGTTTTCATATCAATTCCTCTCGAAAAAAATTTGTTAAAATTTCACTAAAAATACAATAACGCACCGAACCAGTATTATCAATTAAAAATTACAATGCCCCATAAAGCATGCCTTATGAAAAAGCAAAATTAAGTTAATGTAAAAAATTCAAAAGGCTGTGAACCTCTGGAAGGAAACAGCGTATAATTAATAAATTATTTTATCTTTGGTTTTACGTTTAATTTCGTAACTGCTGTATTTGTAAGGTTTTAGGAGAAGAAGTAATGCATCGGTTTTCAGACAAAAAATCAACAACCTTCCTTTCTTTGTCTGTTCTCTTGATTTGCACAATAATTTCAATCGCCCCCCTGCCGGCTGCTGAGCAAACTACGGACAGTATCACAGCACTTCGGCAGATAGGCAAGGCCTTTGCAAGCGTATCTGAAAAGGCCTCACCTGCAGTAGTCAGCCTAAGAGCTGAAAAAGTTGTCACCCAGCAATACTATACGATGCCGGACTGGCCATTCGGAGACCCGTTTGGTGACGATTTCTTTGACAGGTTTTTTCAGCGCCAATCTCCGCGAGGCCAGCAACAGCAGCGTCAGCAGCGGAAAATCATTCAGCCTGCGCAGGGTTCAGGATTCATTATCTCTGCAGATGGCTACATCCTGACGAATAATCATCTTGTCGGCGATGCTGAAAAAGTCTGGGTCAAAATTGGGGACGCGCCGGAAATAAGGGCTGACATCATCGGCACAGACCCGGATACGGATGTAGCAGTTATAAAAATCAAAAAAACTAACCTGCCATATCTGGAGCTTGCTGATTCGGACAAGCTTGAAGTCGGTGAATGGGTCCTGGCAATAGGGAATCCTTTCGGGCTGAGCCATTCGGTAACAGCCGGCATAGTAAGCGCTAAAGGCCGAAGCGCAGGGATAAATAAATATGAGGACTTCATTCAGACAGACGCAGCGATTAATCCGGGCAATTCCGGCGGGCCGCTTATAAATCTTGACGGCAAGGCTGTCGGGATCAATGCGGCCATCATAGGGCCGGGCGGAAATATCGGCATCGGTTTTGCCATACCGATTAATATCGCCAAGTCTGTTTATAAACAGCTTATAACAACAGGCAAGGTTGTCAGGGGCTATCTTGGAGTCAATGTGCAGGACCTTACGGAGAGTATGGCAGATTCTATGGGATTAAAAGGCAAGAAAGGTGCTATCGTCCCGAGGGTCGCGGAAGACAGCCCTGCTGAGAAGGCAGGTTTTCAGCCGGGAGATGTTATCGTTGAATTCAACGGCAAGCCTGTCGAGAGTTCAAAAGATGTAGTAAATATGGTTGGCGAGGAAAAACCGGGACAAAAAGTTGATGTTGTTGTCATCCGTGATAGTCAGAAAAAAACTTTACAAGTAACGCTCGGTGAATCTAAATCTCAGAAGGAACAGGAGCAGGAGAGCAGCAAAGAAGCCATGCCAGCGGAAACTATCGGCATAACTGTGCAGAACCTTACAACCGAACTTGCTGAGCAGTTCGGCTATGAGGAACTGAACGGGGTCATCATATCAGAAGTCGAGAACGGTTCAGTCGCGGACCAGCAGGGACTGGCTGCGGGCACACTGATAATGGAAGTTAATCAGAAAAAAATCAAGAACGTCAGTGAATTTAACACAGAAATCAAAAAAGTAAAAAAAGGCGGCAATATTCTTCTGTTGATTCAGGACCAGAACGGCAGGCGTTTTGTTGCTCTGACGGTCCCGGAAGATTAAATCGTTACAGTAAATTTTGACAGGCGCGTGGCCTGTCGATAAGTTTTTTGTCGGTTGCCCCGCATTAACAAATGCGGGGCATTATTTTTTAAATCCGAACAACCTGAGGGTTATTTTTCATCACGTCCCGAGCTTGAGAAATGACTGTTGTCACCCTGCCCTGCGATGACACTGCCCTTTTCATCGAGCACATACCCTATCTTATCGAGCGAGAGGCTCTGAACGTGGCCATCCACGAATGCGACATTCGCCTCATCGTTATGACGGGCCTCTGCGGGTGAATGCTGCATCCAGTGCTGCGGCTGAGTGTGAAATGCAAAATTAACAGCATTGTAAGAACGCGCAATCTTCGGAGGGTCGAGTGTATAAGAATGCAAGCCGTGCTGGATATCCGAAGGACCATCAGGGCCGCGGGCGCCTCTGCTGTCGGCAAGAAAAACTCTCTCGGCGGGACGGCGGATTTTTTCCACATAAACAGGAAAATTTTCAAAACTCCCATTCCTGATGCGCGAATTTCCGAGATACTGATAATTAAAGCCGTAAGAGCCGTTACGCTCATCGCGGAGGTCAAAAGAGGAACCGACAAATGCCGGACACACAAAATAATCGTTTGTCATAATCAGGGTATCAGCATCACCAAAAGTATCGCCGGGGAATTTTATATAGGGTTCCGGATCAATTACAGGGCCTATACCATGGTGGAAGAACCACTGCCACCGCGGCTGCTCGCGCCCGAATTTGTTTACATAATTCTGCGTATCAGCGGGCCTTGCCTTTGTCATTCGAAAAGGAGGGAAGCTTCCGTCGCCATCGGCAAGATAAGTCTGGCCTGTAAACGCCAGGTGCCTTAAATTTGAGATACATACAACCGAATAAGCCTTTTTCCTCGCCATTGAAAGTGCCGGCATCAGCACACCCATCAGCATAGAAATAATCGCAATAACAACTAACAGCTCAATTAAAGTAAAGGCTTTGGAAGGTAAATAAAAAGGTCTGGTTGTATAAGGTTTGCTAAACTTCTCATCAAAAAATCCGCTATCTTTCATCAATATATCCCCTTCAATCAGCAAAGTTAAAATAAAAAGACCGTCTTACACAGCACCAAACACCCTGATTAAATCCGCTTCATATAAAAGTAAGGTTAAAGCATAACAGACAAAATAACAAATTATTCAAATAATGCAAGAATAATTTTCAATATTACTTTTTAGGACCGGCCAAACTATTCTGAAAATCAGCCAATTGCTCCAAGTTTGTAATGCTTTTCCAGCCGGAGGCATTGGGGTCGAGGGGATATTCCGGTGGAGCTTCGACACCTTCTTTTACCAGAAAATTGGCGGGATTTTTCGCCAGGAAAATAAGCCTGCCCGTTTTATTTGCTGCAACAGGCACTGCGGCTATGACCCATTCCTGTTTATAATCAAGATTAACGGCATCCTCTTTTTCACTGGCCTTCTTTTTGTGAACATCAACAAAAAAATAACCATCTACCGCCCTTGAACCTGCCATAGCAAAGGCGAGCTTTTTAGGAATCAATCCAACATCAATCTGCTTGTTGTCTTTATCAACAGACTTCCAGAGATGAACAAAAAACTGTGCGTAAGTATTATTACTGTCATTGTCCCAGTCGGTCGTTCTATATTTTTCCTGGGCCTGTGCAATAAGCTGCAGGCTGGTAAATGTCTTCTGCTCATTTGCATTCATATCATTCGAGAACTGCTGCGGCTGCCAGGTATTGCGGCTGCGCCACTGATAGGCGGCCCAGACGAAACCTGCTGTTACAATGATTGTAAGAAAAATTCCTGCCGACGTAATTTTTATCTTCCGTTCCTGCTGTTCCATTTTATCTTCCTTCTTTTTTATATTCGACCACAAACGGGCAATCCGGGTCCGGTTCATCGAAATTGCCCGTAACGTATTCAGAAACCGCGTGACAACCGCCCCTGCAAACATTCAGATACGTACAGGATTTGCAGGGCTCCGCTGCGTTTTGTGTCCAGTTTTTCAATCGTTCGAAATATTCTTTTTTGTCCTTAACGGCCTGCTGGAGGCCAAAAATCGAAATGCCGGAGCCTTTCAAAAAGGAGCATCCGCTGACTGAGCCGTTGCTGCGTATTCCCAAAAGGACATTTCCGGCCTCGCAGCCGTAAGTTCCTGATGCCTTGAGTATCTCGATGGGAGGATTATGCCGGCAAAGCATCGGGATAAACGAACAATCAATCTTTGCTGTTATATTAAATTGCCTTGAAAACTCATCCAGCACAGTAATCAGAGAAATATTCTGCTCATAGGTTGTACGCTGCTGCAGGAAAAATTGGGCGCCCCTGCCTGAAGGCTTGAAGCGTAAAAATTCTATCTCGTTGACATTCTTTTTCGAGGCATATTCGAAAAGCTTTCCTATACCATTGAAATTTTTCCTGCCGACTACACAATTTATGCCTGCGGGAACTTTTGCTTCGATAAGCAAATCCAAAGCCCGGTCGGCAGATGCAAACATCCCATTGCTTCTAAAGAGGCTTCCATTTTCACCCACACCATCTATGGAAACATTTACCTGCCCGAATATTTTCATTTTTTGTGCAATCTCTTTTGTCAGGCCTGCACCTGAAATAGTCAGATTCGGAACAAGGCCTTTTTCTCTTGCATAAGCAGCAATTTCGAAGAGGTCCGGCCTTAACAATGCATCGCCGCCTCCAAGAGCTATATGAAAAACATTCATATCCGCAAGAATATCGAGAGCAGCTTTGAACTGCTCGATATCAAGCTCACCTTCATCGACTGCTCCTGCGTCCATATAGCAGTGAGGACAAGAACCCGAACATCTGTTTGTTATTGCAAAGTGCACTTCCGTAGGCGCAGACAACTGACCGATTGACCGGTCTTCTGTCTGCCAAAGATGCGATTCGCCGAGACCGAGATTCCGCATATAATCGCGGTCAACGAACGCAAGAAACGGAGGTTCTTCTCCGGCTATAATGCCGCCAAAATTTTCAAAACGGTATTTCATTTGTTGCTGTCCACAGGCTTATTCGGTTCACCTGGCGCCGGCTGGGGCACAGGCTCAGTGGAAATTACTCCGACCTGTTTGATAAACCATTCCTTCATCAATGGGTCTTTGAAATAATTGACCTTGATAGTCTTATACTTCAGCGGGTCCGTAAGAAGCAAAGGCTCAGGTTCCGATTGCCTGTAAAAGACATTACCAGCCGTGTAATACTGCAAGCCTTTGTCTGTCGAAAAATAGTTACCTTTGGTATAGCAGTATCGCATATAAAAAATCGCCGTTATAGAAGCAAAGATTGTTACGGCAAAGACAACATTCAAAATCACAGCAATCCATCGTTTACGGAAAACGGCTGTCCCGACCGCAAATACAAATACTCCGGCCAGGGCGCAAAGACCGTAAAGCATTAGACGATTTAAGATTTGCGAGCCGGGGCTTCCGGGTGATGCTTTTATAAACGCAGGTTTTTCGAAATTAAGCTGGGTTGCAATATCATCAACCGGCAGATTTCTTTTTGATAGAACGATACTCGACAGAAAGAAAAGCAATACCCACACAATCATAACCGCTGCTGCTATCTCAATATGTTTCCATTCCACCCATCGCCAGGGCCTCGAAATATAGAAAGCGAGGGCTGCAGCAACTAAAACTCCTGCCAAAGTCCCCCAGGAAATTCTGCTAATCAGCTCAGACATATACAGCTCGCGGGCCCTGTCTAATTGTCCCTGGACAGGCAAAAAGAAATTGACCGCTGGTTTCAGCGAAGCAGTCTTCGAGAGAAAATCATACGCATTTTTATATTCAGCCAGTGCAAGATTCTTTAACCCGAGATAATAATACACTTCCGTCATTCGGTGATATTGCGGATTTTGCTGTGCGGTAAGATTTAACTGAACAGCCTGTTCGCGAATTTTATTTTTATCCGTCGAGCCGATTGTTTCAACGCGAACGCTCTTTAGGATCGCATTCTGCTTGCTGTATTTTTTCTCAAGCTCGCCTATCTGAAGGATTTTCTTCTGAGACTCTGCAACCAGCGGATTTTCAGCAGAGAGGCCGAGCTTGGCAATATCAGAGTAGTTTTTAACAGCATTGTCGAAGTCGCCGGCGCTGTTTTCATAAAAGTTTCCGATTGCCATTAAAATCTGTGCTTTCTGCTCAGGAGAAGTACTCTTGCTAAAAGATTCCTTAAGCAGGGTCAAACCTTTACCGTATTCAGCCTGTTTAAACAGCTGCTCCGCCTGTGAAACTACTGACTGCTCCTGGGAAAAAGCAGCAGCGGCTGCGGCGAGGACAACAGCAAAAACAAATATTTTTTTCATTATTTATTCTCCTGATTGCTCTACTCTTTTTTTTCTGTTACTGTCTGCTTTGGTTCACTTTTGCTCTTTTTCATAAAGGCCGACATAATCAGGCCTGAGACCACACCTAAAGATGCGGTTATGCCCATAAGGGCCGCCGGCAGGGCAAACACTATCGAGCCGATAGAGCTTGAATTCGGATTGTAGCCGATTTTGACGCGTAAAATCTTTCCCTTTTTAACATCAAAAGTTTTTTTATTGCCAATTTCGGCTGAACAGATTTTTGAATTGTCTTTTTGTTCGAGTTCCATGTTAATCCTCTTTGAAAAAATCATATTCCCTAAAATACAGCGGTTCGGTTTCCTAAAACACGTTCCGCCTTTTTGTTAAAGCTTAATGATAACCTAAGCCTTCCAGTCTGTCAATATTCGAAAAATTTTTTCCAAACAATAATCCCTCAATACAATAAAATGTCACTTTAAGTAAATTCTAACGCCTTTTGGCATAAAAGCGGTTTATGAAATCTTACGGACACTTAAATACACTCGTTCGATAGTATCAACCATTCTGGAAGGGGAAAATTTTTCACGAACTGATTCGCAGCCGTTTTGTCCAAGTTGCTTTCTTAGCTGGGGATTCTCAATCAGCTCAGCACAGGCTTGTATTAGCTGCTGAACGTTTTTGGGCTCAATGAGCCTGCCTGTTTCAGGATTCACCACCTCTTTTGCACCATCAACATCGAAGCTTATTACGGGTTTGCTGCAAAGCATAGCCTGCGGCAAGGTCCGCAGATTCGGTTTAACAGGAGGTATAGCGCGGGGGGCAAAGAATATTTTTGGTCAATTCGCAGGGCTATTAAACCAGTGGTATATAATACCGGGCTGTTTTGAAGCCTGGGTTGAACGCTCCAGCAAAGGTGCAGTAGTGTTTACTTTCGATGACGGATTAAGGATGTGGACGGAGGAGAAGTCCCCTCCGGCAATGTATGGACTTTCTCCTGCTCACCGTATGATATCCGTTGGTTGGTTCGGCTAATATGAAACATTTGAATGATGCCCATAATGAAAGTCTCGTGGACAGGGTAGTTAAAAATAAAGGTGTTTTAAGCTTTATTATTCATACGGTCGGAGAAGGTGACAGGCTTACCGAAGCAGAATTTAAAAGCGTTGCAGATTATGTAAAAAGCAAAGTCGATGCCGGATTGCTGGAAGTTATAACATTTGAAGATATCGTGAAGGGCCAATAAAAATTTACAATTTTTCCCGCAAAAAACGGCTTTTTTGAATCAAATCAAGCATTATTTTTGATAAACAGATTGAAAAGATATGTCGATTTTTATAATGTCTGTTAAAATAGATTACAACATTGAAGCTGTGCTAAAATTTCATTGATTATAACAAAATCAGGTTTGATTATGGTAAATGGAAAACTGCTGTTTGTCACCATCTTTATCATGGGGCTTTTGCCAGCCCAGGTTTATGCATTTGATTTTCCTCCCTTCGGTTTCGCTCCCGAACCTCTCGGAGACCTTAATAAAGATAATAAAGTTGATAACTACGACCTGGCCTTACTCGCATCCGAATGGCTGTCGAATCTGCAGCATTCAGAAGAAGATTTGCTTGTCGATGCCGAATTTTCTCGAAACAGCATTGCCTATCTCGACGGCAAGAGATATGTTCCAAATGCTCCCCGAAAAAAACTAATGGCTGTATGCGAACCAAGTGACCTTAAGATACACCTTCAGGACGAGGTTGAAGGTATAGGTATGGTTGCTTTAAGCCCGTACTGTGAGGCCGGAAACTATCTGTATGCCACCAGCACAGACCACAAAAACATTTATCGCTCTCTCGACGGGATTCACTGGCAAAGAACAACAGGCTATCTGACAACTGTACACAGAATCTTCGGAACGCGCTCGGGCGCCATTCTCGTTGCACACGCCACAGGAGGGAAGATAAAAATTTATCGCTCTATATCTGGCGGAGCAGACTTAATGGATTTTTCGCTGCCTCCCCCCAGCCTGGTCCTTCCCGGAGACAACTACACTGTTGCGTCCCTCGAATTCTGGAATTATCATCAGTCGAGGAACGGCACCATTTGTATTAGCGAATACGGCTACCAGGGAGGTTTCAAGGAAAGCAAAATCTATCGTTCTACAGATGATGGAATAACCTTTACCCAGGTCTATGACGAACCAGATAATGTTTATCACAGCCACCGCATTTACAAACACGAAGCCTCCGGCCGCTGGATAAACGTCTATGGCGACGGCGAGAGCCGCAATAAAATTGTAAAAAGCGATGACGACGGCCTGACATGGAGCACTCTCGACCCGCAGATGGACAATCACTTTCAGCCGGTCGAACTGTTAGATTACGGTCACCCGGAAAATCTTCTCTACGGCTCGGATGAAAACGGATTCATAGGCACATTTAATGTGTTCACCCGCGAATTCAATCCTTTATATGCCGACGGCGACCGGAAATATCCTTATGTATTTACAATTTTTTACCATAACGGCATCTTTTATGCCGGCACCTCAAGCCCGCACCCCAACCTAAACGACAGAACTACTGCGATACTGGTGAGCACTGATCTGGAGCATTGGGCGGTGTATCATCAATTCAGAAACAAGGAATACGGAGTCAGAAAATTTGTCGGCTATCGCAATGAAAAAATTCACGGTATAGTTTACGGCTCAGACAACTCCACTCTATACCATTTTTCATTTTCTCCAACCAAGGTGCAGAACGTGCTCGGATTATGTCTTGACCCCTCAAAATTCAATATGCTCGATTCCGAACAGTCCTCAAGTGCCGAGACCGATACCTCACAATGGACATCCTACGACCAGATGGAACGCATAACAACTGATTCAGTCCACGGAGGTGCGTGTCTTCGCATTTCCGCATCTTACAGCGGATATGCGACATATCCGAAGGCAAAAGCCGTTTCTGTCGGCAATACGTACAGCGGAAGGATTTTTCTGAAGGCAAACGGCCAGAACGTTACCGGAAGAGTCAACTGGTACATTTACGGGACAATGAGAGAAGGCAGAGCGCACTATTTCGCATTGAATCATCAAGATTGGACGGAAATTGTCCTGGAACCAATCACGATTGAGCCTAATGAAACTCATATCACTATGCACATCCGCCCGCGAAGCTATACATGGCTCGGCCCTTACGATTACCTTATAGATGCAGCACAGTATGAACTGGCCCCTCCATCGCGGTGGCAGGCCGGCGGCACGTCCCGTTCTGATGACGTATTGCATAAAGCGGTAACTGTTCCGGACAAATGGCAAAATGTCCTCGTCTGGTCGCCTGAATGCCGCAGCGAATGGTATGCAGGTTCGCAAAAACAATATATTAAAAGCTGGTATAAAGATGATGCGAATTATGCAGAATTGTCATTCGATCCCAACGAAAGCACATTTTGCCTTCAGGTTGTACAAAATAAAATCCCTCTGCCGACAGTTCGAACGAAACCTTTTACTTTCTACAGAAACAGCATTATTCGTTTTGAATTTAATTACAGCGGAAGCACCATCGACCTAAATATCTCATGCACAGGCCTTACAGATAAATTGTCGATATCCGACATCCAATTTCTTAACTCGGCTGAACTGAACAGTATCTTCGGTAATCGCTACGGCATGTGGCTTATGTCCTGCACGGTCCTTTCAGACAAACTTTATTCAATCATCCCGCCCTGAACACTCTGACTTTTCTGCATCTGCCTATATACTTTTTCAATTGTGTCAACCATTCTGGAAGGGGAGAATTTTTCGCGGACTGATTCGCAGCCGTTTTGTCCAAGTTGCTTTCTTAGCTGAGGATTCTCAATAAGCTCAGCACAGGCATTAATTAACTGCTGAACGTTTTTCGGTTCGATGAGCCTGCCTGTTTCATTATTGACAACCTCTTTTGCTCCATCGACATCGAAACTTATAACAGGTTTTCTGCAAAGCATTGCCTGCGGCAAGGTCCTTGCAAGCCCTTCGCGAAGAGAGCAATGAACAAGAATATCTGAGGACTGAATAGCAAGAGGTATCCGGCTGGGAGGCATAAGGCCTGTGAATTTTATCCATTCTGAAAGACCGAGATTTGCCACATCTTTTTTATACTTTTCAGACAAATTGCCGTCGCCGACAAAAAGCCAGACGACATTTGCGAAACGCTTACTAAGCTCTTTGGCTGACTC
>JBFZBH010000012.1:0-12108 GCA_041308525.1 Phycisphaerae bacterium
ACCATTCTTTATCGAAAATACAAAGACCTATCACGGCTCGTTGTGGGTGCGAGGTGATGCACCAAGCGGTCTTGTCGTTAGACTCAAAAACGGCTCAACAACTATACAGGAACAGAATATCGCTGCCCCCACTGCATCGTGGGTCGAATATCCATTTACCTTCACATCGAACCAGGCAGCAGAAAATGCAACCCTGCAGGTGGCAGTTAAGGGAACAGGAACGGCCTATATTGACCAGGTAAGTATGATGTCTGAGACAGCCGAGGCAACAGGCGGATACCGTCCTGATTTACTCACGGCTGTCGATGAATTGAAAGCTCCGATTATACGCTGGCCGGGCGGATGTTTCGCCTCTGCGTATTTCTGGAAAGACGGGATTGGCCCGCAGCATCAGAGAATCAAATATCCGATTAGTTTGTGGGATGACCAGGATATAAACTCTTATGGAACAGATGAGTTTATCCGGATGTGCAAGTCAATCGGCGTGGAACCATTGATTGTTATCAACACCGGTATATTAGGAAGCACCTGCGGAGTGGGAATACCCAACAGGAAAACAGCAAGCCAGTATTTGCAGGACGCAGCAGATTGGGTTGAATACTGTAATGGACCTGCAACATCCACGTGGGGTGCGGTTCGTGCAGCCAACGGTCATCCGGAACCTTATAACGTCAAGTACTGGGAAATCGACAATGAAACCTGGGGTGCCGGCAGCGTAGCATACAGCAACAAGGTGCTGCAGTTTGTGCCGGTGATGAAGGCGGTTGACCCGAACATCAAGATTATCGTCTGCGGCGGTTATGGTTATGATGTTAACTGGAACCAGACTGTCCTCAATATGTGTGCTGCTGTGATGGATTATCTGAGCGTTCATTACTACGAAAATGCTGACCAGTATGACCAGGGACCGCTTACTTATGAGAATTACCTCTATCAGCTCGATGATATGATAAAAGCTTCTGCCAATCCGGACATAAAGGTGTTTTTGTCCGAATGGAATGCTCAAAGCACAGATTGGCGGACTGGCCTCTATGCCGGCGGAATGCTCAATGTATTCGAGAGATGCGGCGATTTCTTCGAAATCGGCTCACCGGCACTTTTCCTGCGGCATACTACCGCAACGGGCTGGGACAACGCATTTGTCAACTTCGACCACCGCAAATGGTTCCCGGCGCCGAATTATTCGGTAATGAAGCTATGGCGTGACCATTTTGCACCTTATAGAGTCCGCATCGCAGGAAATATCAGCCCCCTTAATGCCGTAGCGACAGTATCAGAAGACAACTCGACAATATACTTTAAGGCTGTGAACGCCAAGAATTATTCCGTTCCTGTAAAACTTTTCGTGAAAGGAGGTTTCCAGAACGGCAGTGCGTCTATGAAAATAATTGCCCCTAATTCTCTGTCGGCCCGCAATACGCTGGATAATCCGCATAATGTCTGGCCGACAAATGGAACTATCCAGCAGGATGGTATTAGAATAACTTTTACAATGCCCAGATGGTCCACAGTTGTTGTTACGATTCCAAAATAATCAGACGCTGCAGAATGAAAGGTAAAATGTGAAAACGATAAAAATTTTCCTGACGGTTTTTTTGTTATCAACAGGCAGCTCTTTATATGCAGCCGCTTTCATTGATAACTTCAGCACTACGAGAAATTATCTAACCGATGGTGTTGGCAGCACCGGCTGGGATGGCTTCATCGGCCTTGGCACTAAAGAGACTGTCAACAAGCTTAGTTCCTCGATAGACCGTGCAGGCCAGTTATATCTCGAATCCGTAAATGGAACTTATGATTCACCCTGGAATCCGTTAGGGCCGTACCTTTACAAAGTGATAAGCGGAGATTTTATTTCAACCGTCAAGGTAACAGCCTATCAGGATGTCGGTAATAATAATTGCGGATTAATGGCACGAGTGCCGGACCTGGCTTCGGGCGGGAATGGTGAAGACTGGGTCAGCATGGATTATTTTCCGATATGGAGCTGCGGCAATTTCGTCAGGCAGGCAAACAACGGTGCCCGAACAGAGGTCTGCCACAATAACAAGCGATGGAACCTTGACCCTTATCTTCGCCTTGAGCGAAGCGGAAATGTCTTCCGATTCAAAAGCAGCGTTGACGCCGCAACCTGGACTGAAATGAGCTGCTCACCGATAACAAGAACTGATTTGAACGGTCTGGCTTTGCAGGTAGGCCTTTTTCAGGCAACCTACTCCGGCAGTATCGGTTATGTAGCATTCGATGATTTCAGCGTCGATTATACGCCCGCGGCTTTATATGCATCCGGTCCATCTCCTTCAAATGGCGCAGGCTCAATTTCAACGTATGTGACAATGAGCTGGACATCGAGCCTTGCAGCAGATTCGCATGATTTTTATTTCGGTGTTAATTTCGCAGATGTAAATTCAGCAGATAATACCTTGCCTGTTGGGACAAGTGTTTATAAAGGCAATCTCTCGCGCAACACCAAATCATACACGCCTGACAAACTGCAGCGAGGCACTACTTATTACTGGCGTGTCGATGAAAACGACGACGGCCTTGTCTGGAAAGGAGCTGTCTGGAGCTTTACCGTAACCAGTTCACAAGCACCCTGCCTTCTCGGCCCGCAGGACGGTATCGGCTGGCTCGAACAATCTGTCTTGCTGCCTGTTACAATCGATTCCTTACTGCCTGTCAGTGCCTGTCAATGGTATAAAGTCGGACAGCCTTCTCCTGATATTCCCATATATCCAGATACAAAATATTATATTGATTGTAATAATACGGCATCAGTCCTTACAATAACTAATCTTACAAGGCAGGATGCCGGAAAATACTACTGCATTGTTACCAATAGCTCAGGCAGCACTCAGAGCCACTCGGCAACTGTTACAATTTATCCTGAAGCCTGGAGTATGAAACAGGCGCCGATTATGACGCCCTGGGCTTCGAGAATTGACCCGAACAATGTCCTGCCCGAATACCCAAGGCCCCAAATGGTCCGAAGCGAATGGATGAACCTGAATGGATTGTGGGGCTTTCAGCCTGCCTCACAGAACGAGCCTGTGCCCGTAGGACAGACGCTTTCAAAAACGATTTTAGTCCCCTTCCCGATTGAGTCGGCCATAAGTGGAATAATGTCGTCTTACGACTATTCCTGGTATCGCCGCGAATTTGAAGTTCCGCAAGACTGGGCGGGAAAATCTATAATTTTAAACTTCGAACTCGTTGACTGGGAGGCAACCGTTTATGTCAACGGCAGCCTCGTCGGAACGCACAAGGGAGGTTACGACCCGTTCGAGTTCGATATAACAAACTATATTAATCCCCAGGGAACGCAGGAATTAATCGTAAAAGTTTATGACCCCACCGACACAGCAAATAATGCACGCGGCAAGCAGACAAAATATCCGGGCGGCATCTGGTACACAGCAGCAAGCGGTATTTGGGACACCGTTTGGCTTGAACCTGTAAGCGCAAATTATATAAGCAAACTTCGCTTAATACCGGATGTTGACCTGCAGCGATTGAAAGTAACGGTCAACACCACCGGCCCCGGCGGAAGCTTATCTGTTGAAGCAGTCTGCTTCAAAGATGGTGTCCAGATAGGCCAGGTTACGGGCTTACCCAACACACAGTTGAATCTGCCCGTTCCAAACCCGTCTTTGTGGTCGCCTGAGCATCCTTTCCTTTACGATTTGAAAATCTATCTTAAAGACGGCGCTCAGGTTGTTGATGAGGTTGACAGCTACTTCGGGATGAGAAAAATTCAAATCAAGAAATTTGACAACATCAACAGGATAGCCCTTAACGGCCAGTTCAGTTTCGAACAGGGACCGCTTGACCAGGGCTTCTGGCCCGATGGCATTTACCGTGCCCCTACCGATGATGCCTTAAGGTGGGACCTCGAGCGAATAAAAGACTTCGGCTTCAATATGATTCGCAAGCACGTTAAGGTCGAGCCGAGGCGATGGTATTACTGGGCGGATAAATTAGGTATTTTAGTCTGGCAGGATATGCCCAGTATGAGAGGCACACCGACTTCATCTGATAAGACACAATTCGAAGTGGACTTAAATCAGCTTGTCGAAGACCACTGGAACAATCCATCGATTATTCTTTGGGTCCTCTTTAACGAAGGCTGGGGCCAATATGACACCAACAGGCTGACGAATGCAATTATGGCTAAAGATCCAAACAGGCTTGTAACCTGTGCAAGCGGCTGGTCGGATTCGGCAGTTGGTCATATACTCGACCATCACGCATATCCTTCACCGCCGTCACCAACACCGACAAGCACACGCGCATCAGTCGCCGGAGAGTATGGAGGTATTGCATATAGAATTGATGGTCATCTCTGGACCTCCGGTTCGTGGGGTTACACTCAGGTTTACAGCGCACAGGAACTCTTGAATCTGTATGAAAGCCTGATGAGTCAGGTTATCAATTTCAGGGATTTACCGGGTATTAGTGCAGCTGTTTACACACAGATTACAGATGTCGAGTCGGAGATAAACGGCCTTATCACTTACGACAGAAAGGTCATCAAAGCCGATTGGAGACAATACCAGAGACTTAATATGCTCAGGCTTGCCTCAACTGCAACCGAAGTTGTTCCCACATCTGTCAAGCAGGGACAAAGCTGGAAATACACAACAAGCTCGCCGGCAAGCGACTGGTATTCAACAGGTTTCAATGATTCCTCCTGGAATTCCGGGCTAGGCGGTTTCGGAACCAGCGGTACACCCGGCGCCGTTGTAAGAACTACCTGGAACACTGCTGATATATGGATTAGAAGAACGTTCGAATTGCCCGCAATGACGGCAGAGGAGATTAACTCGCTTTACTTTGTGATGCATCACGATGAGGCTGCCGAGGTTTATATCAACGGCGTCCTTGCATCTTCTGTGACCGGATACACTACAGGATATGGACAGTTTGCCATCAATCAGGCGGCAAAGAACGCCCTCGTTTCCGGCGGGACTAATCTTCTTGCGGTCCACTGTCATCAGACAGCAGGCGGTCAGTATATAGATGTCGGTATCTCAGGTCCGTATTCATCGTATTGTCAGGGCCAGCTTAAGAACGACTTTAACAATGACTGCAAGGTTGACGAAGCCGATTTATTTATGTTCCTTTCAGGATGGCTTGATTACAGGCCCGATGCTGACTGTTCGGATATCGTGCGGGCAATGCGCTACGATTCCAATAATGATTGTGATATCAATATGCTGGATTTTGCCAAATTGGCCAACGAATGGCTGATTTGCGATTTTATTCCGGATTGTCCATAAAGCATTCAGCAATATTGGCAATTACAATAAAATTAGCATATACCGGTCTGAACGCATACGTTCTTTCTATTTGACTAATCTGTCTATTCAATTTACTATTTACCAATAGTGTTAAGAATATTGCTTTAGGTTGGTCAAAGTTGAATCAGGATTTCTATTTCAAATTGATTTCAGGCCAAAAAAAGGGTTTTTGGGCCTTTATGCTAAGACTTCTGCTGTCCGTAGTCAGTGTATTCTACTGGATAGCTGTCGGCATCAGAAACCTTCTCTTTGATAAAAAAATAATTACACAGCATAAAGAAAATGTTCCGGTTCTGAGCGTAGGAAACATCACAGCAGGCGGCACAGGCAAAACGCCCCTCGTACTCTGGCTCTGCAACCTGCTTAAGGAAAAAAATATACGCTGTGCTGTCTTAACGAGAGGCTACAAGGCAGAAAATTTCGAATCGCTTGACGGGCAGCAGGCATTTATGGATGAGCCTGCAATATTCGAGCAAAATTGTCCGGATGTCCCGGTCATTATTCAATCCGACAGAATCGCAGGTGCTATCCTCGCTGTTGATACATATAGAGCAAAAGCACTGATTATGGACGACGGCTTTCAGCACAGAAAACTCTACAGGGACCTCGACATTATTACAATCGATGCTATGGATCCGTTCGGCTCTGGAAAATTACTGCCCGCCGGACTTCTAAGGGAACCTGCAGGCTCTTTAAGACGGGCGGATATTGTCGTTATGACACGCTGCGACAAGGTATCGAAGGAAAATCTCGAAGCTATTGCTGCGGAAATCTGGCAGATTAATCCTGATTTACCAATAGTCAAATCAATTCATCAGCCGGTTTCAATAATTTATTCGAATACAAAAATCGCACCGCCGGATGAGCTGAACGGAAAAAATGTATTTGCTTTTTGCGGTATCGGCAATCCAAATGCCTTTTTTGAAACTTTGAAAGTTTTAGGCGCCAATCTCACAGGCTGCCGCAGTTTCAATGACCATTATCATTATGTTGCAGAAGACATAAACAAGATTGCGCAAACAGCTTCAAAGTCTGATGCAAAAATGATTCTGACCACAGAAAAAGACTGGACAAAGATTCAAAGTTTACTGGCGGCACAAAACTTATCTGAAATTCCGTTCGCCTTTCTGAAGATTGATATGAAGATAATCGATGGGGAGGAGAAATTTAGAAGATTGATTGAAAACGCCTTAGCGAGTAAAATTACTCGCTCGATAAAATAAAAGGACGTAACTTTGTACGATAAACTGCTAAAAACTGTTACCAATCTCGGCTCGCCGCAAGTCCTTCTGGCAGGCGACTTTATGCTCGATATTTATACCTACGGCGATGCCGTCAGGATAAGCCCGGAGGCACCCGTGCCGGTTCTGAAAGTTACAGATTCAAAATGCAGCTGCGGCGGGGCAAGCTCAGTTGCTGCTGACCTTGCCGCGCTTGGGGCAAAGGCAATTTGCCTCGGCGTTATCGGAGATGACCAGAATGGACTAACACTCAAGGACTTGATGGCTCAGCCGGGAATCGATACTTCCGGCCTTCTGACTGTAACAGACCGACCTACTATTACAAAGCAAAGACTAATAGGTCTTGCACAGCATCGCCATCAGCAGCAGCTTTTCAGAATCGACAGGGAAATTACAGAGCCTCTCAGCGAAAAACAAAACGAAAAAATTCTGAAGCTTTTCAAGGACAAGCTCTCCAGGGCCGATATCGTCTGTCTGCAGGATTACAACAAGGGACTTTTAAGCCCGCCGCTTTGTCAGCAGATGATACGATTGGCAAAAAAAGCAGGGAAAAAGATATTAATCGATCCATCTCCCGGTATAGATTATTCGAAATACAAAGATGCGACAGCCATTACACCAAACCGCACCGAGACATCACTTGCTGTCGGATATGAAATTAAAACTCTCGAAAGCTATGCGAAGGCCTCTAAAGAATTAGTATCAAAACTGAACCTTGAAGCAGTTGTTCTTACGCTCGACAAGGAAGGAGCGTATCTTAAGACAAAATCCGAAGATGAGCTGATACCTACACGCCCAAGGAATGTTTACGACGTCACAGGTGCAGGTGATGTGGTCCTTGCGGCGCTCGCAGTATCGGTTGCAGCAGGCTGCGATTATAAAACTGCCGTTCATCTCTGTAATATCGCAGGCGGCATTGAGGTTGAAAAATTCGGCGTAGCCACCGTAACAATCGATGAAATTGTCAATGAAATAATCGGCCAGAATCGCGGAAGACGGGGAAAAATTCTGACAATCGATTCTCTGCTGACTGAGCTTGATTGGCACCGACGGCAAAAGGAAACCATAGTCTTTACCAACGGATGCTTCGATGTTCTTCACAGAGGACACATAGAATTTCTCAAGTTCTGCAGAAATGCCGGCAGCATTCTCGTGGTCGGTCTTAATTCGGACAGTTCCGTAAAAACAATCAAAGGCCAGGACAGGCCTATTAATAATCAGCACGACAGGGCTGCTGTCCTTGCGGCAATGGAGTCAGTCGATTATATCACGATATTCGATGAGCCGGATCCGCTTAATCTTATCCAGCAGATAAAACCCGATGTCCTCGTCAAAGGAAAAGACTGGGAGAAAAAAGGTGTTGTCGGCTCAGACTTCGTCAAAAGTTATGGCGGTAAAATCCTGCTCGCTCCGCTCGTTGAAGGAAAAAGCTCAACTGCCACTATCGAAAAAATGAAATCTTTATCTAAAAAACAATTATGAGAAAAAAAATCAGACAAATAAAAAACATTATCAGGCGGCATAATCAGTTGACCGTCATACTTGAGAAAGGCAGCGTTAAAACTATTGCCTCCATCGCACAGGCAATAACCAAATCTCTTAAAAGCGGCGGCTGCGTATATACCTGCGGCAACGGCGGCTCGGCAGCAGATGCCCAGCATATCGCAGCAGAGCTTGTCGGAAGGTTCGAAAAAGACCGCAAAGGGCTTCCGGCAGTAGCCCTGACAACCGATTTGTCGCTTTTGACCTCAGTGGCAAACGATTACGGATATGAAAATGTTTTCGTAAGACAGGTCGAAGCGCTTGTCGAAAAACAGGACATCTTCTGGGCAATTTCCACGAGCGGTTCTTCTCCGAATGTCGTGGCTGCGGCGATGCTTGCAAAAAAGAAGGGTGCGAAAGTTATCGCTTTCACTGGAATGCCCGGCAGCAAGCTCGAAAAAATTTCGGATATATGTCTTGCAGCCAAAGATCCGCTGACTGCAAGATGTCAGGAAATTCACCAGCTCGCTTATCATATAATTTGCGGACTGGTTGAACAGGTATTCGCATAAAGGATTACGAAAAGTTTTATGAACCGCCGTGACTTTTTAAAAATAACTGGCGCCGGAGCATTGACAATATCAGCCGCAAGCTGCAGAAATGCTGCAGGATTCTTCGCAGACAGTTCCAATGCCCGAAAGCCCAATATAATTTTCATACTCGGTGACGACCTCGGCCAGTCGGAGCCCGGCTGTTACGGAAACGACTTTAACGAAACACCAAATATCGACAAACTTGCTGCTGATGGGATCAGGTTTACCGATTCATACTCAGCAGCGCCGGTTTGCTCCCCTACCAGGGCTGCACTTATGACTGGTCAATATCCGGCACGAACAGGCATAACTGACTATTTGCGGCCCAACGATTCCAAGCATCTGGCCGCTGAAAGCAAAACGATTGCGCAAATGCTTAAAAGGGCCGGTTACCGCACAGGTATAATCGGCAAATGGCATCTTTCAGGTTATGCAAGTGCCGGCGCTGAGGAATTTGGGCCCTCTATGTTCGGGTTCGATGAAGTTATAATTTCGGAAAACCGCGGCATCGGCGGCGGAAGTTATTTTTATCCGTATCATTTCAATCCCGAAATTAAAAACCGGCTGGGCGAAAAGGAATATCTTATCGACCGCTGCAATCTCGAGGCAGTTGAATTCATCGAGCGAAACAAAGATAACCCATTCTTTCTATATCTTAGCCACTTTGCAGTCCATACGGCCTTAAAAGGCAAAGACGAGCTTGTCGCAAAATACGAAAAGAAACCAAATGCCGGCAAGGGGCCGAAGGCCCGGATAAATAATCCGCATCTGGCTGCACAGATGGAATCAATAGATGAAGGAGTCGGGATAATTGTCAAAAAGCTCGAATCCTTAAATCTCACCGACAACACAATTATTATTTTTACAGGTGACAACGGCGGAGAAAGGAACGTAACAGAGAACCGCCCCTATCGCGACGGCAAGAGTTCTCTTTATGAGGGAGGACTGCGAGTGCCGCTGATTATAAAATGGCCGGGTGTAGTTAAAGGCGGCAGCATCTGCTCCATGCCGGCCAGCACTATCGATTTTTATCCGACATTTGCTGAAGCTTTAGGTATAATACCTGATAAGACACAGATTATAGACGGTGTTTCAATCCTGCCTGTCCTTAAAAATCCGCAGGCAAGTCTGAATCGCGATAATTTATACTGGCATTATCCGCTTGCTGCGCCGCATTTTCTTGGAGGCCGTTCGTCCGGCGCTGTAAGACAGGGAAATTGGAAATTAATTAAATTTTATGACAAAGACGAGTTCGAGCTTTATAATATAGCTGAAGATATTGGTGAGAAAAATAATCTGGCAGGCCTGGAAGGTAAGAAAGCAGATGAATTACAAAACCTTTTAGCCAAATGGTGTAAGGATGTCAGCGCCGATTTCCCTGAAGGTCAGCCGAAAAAAACAGTTATAACAGGGTCAAATTAATATGGCAAATAAAGCAGTATTTCTTGACCGTGACGACACCCTGATAGAGGATACCGGTTATATCAACCATCCAGACCAGGTCCAGCTCATCGTAGGCGTTACAAAACCCCTCATTGAGCTTACAGAGATGGGATACAAACTGGTCGTCGTCACCAATCAGTCCGGCGTCGCACGCGGAATCCTCACTGAAAAGACCCTCGGCGAAATCCACGACCGTCTGACTCAGCAGCTCCAGGAAAAACAGGTCCATCTCGACGGCATTTATTATTGTCCCTATCATCCGGATGGCGTCGTCCCGCAATACCGAAGGGAAAGCGAAAACAGAAAGCCCAATCCGGGAATGCTTCTTACCGCTGCCGACGAATTGGATATCGATCTCGAACAATCCTGGGCCATCGGCAACAGCGGACGCGATATCGAAGCCGGAAAACGCGCCGGATGTAAAACAATTCTTATAGATAGAAAAACTCAGGTTTCTCCTCTTGCTCAGGCAATCAAAAGAGAGCAGGAGCCTGAGCCGGACTTTCGCGCAGTAAATATGAAAGAGGCTGTAAATATCATAAAAAGATACCAGCAGCAGTCCTCTGACAATTCTCAGCCGCACAGTATATTCACAGAAAAGCCAAAATCGCAGCCGACTCAGGCTCAGCAGCAGACATCTGTTGCTGCGCCGCCAGCGCCTCCTCCGAACAGGCGAAGAAGAAGCCAGCCCCCTCTTGAAACACAACCACGGCCCGATGACAGCATCCAGCAGGAAACATCCGCTCCGAAAAGCCCTGAACAGCTGCTCGAAGACATTCTGCGAGAGCTGAAAAATGCCAACCGAACTCAGCGTTTCAGTGAATTTTCCTCTGGCAGACTTCTTGCAGGCGGCCTGCAGGTCCTTGTACTGTTTTGTCTTTTAATAAGCTTCTGGCTTCTGATGACCTCCGATAGAATAGATTTTGTCTTAATCGCTATAGGATTTTCCACAGTCCTGCAGCTTATGATTCTGACAATCTATATCCTTCAGGGACGCAAATAAAATTTTACCCCGGCCTCAATTCGTGATAAAATTCTACTGTTAAAAAACAATATGGAAATGTCGGATATGGAACATAAAATTTTGGTCTGGCTGCCTTCACCGATGGGTGATGCTATTCTTTCGACGCCCGCGTTGAGGGCAATTCGCAGTCATTTTAAAAATTCCAAAATCACATTTTACGGCAATAAAGTTGTCCATAAGATTCTATCGCCCGGCAAATTCAATGATGCCTGGCTTCAGCAGCACAACAAAAACATTTTTAAAACCTCTGCTGTATTGAAACAGCAGCATTTTTCTCTGGCAATTCTATTTAAAAACTCTTTCGCATCGGCACTGGCCTGTTTTTTGGCAAGGATACCAGCACGAATCGGTTATGCCAGAGAAGCACGCTCGCTTTTTCTGACGGAAAAAATTATTCCGCCCCGATTGCCTGATGGCAAATTTAAACCCGCCTCAATGCTCGATTATTATCTTACGATTGCACATTGCCTCGGATGCCAGACAAAAGACAGATCCCTCGAACTTCTCATCGACCCTCAGGATATTATCGCAATCAAAGATAAGTTCCCATTTCTTAACAGCAAATCAGGTCCAGTTGTTATCATCGTTCCCGGCGGCGCCTTCGGGCCGAGTAAATGCTGGCCCAGCGAAAGATTTGCTCAAACCATCGACCGGCTCGTTTCCAAATACAAGGCGACTGCCATCATTTCCGTTTCGCAGTCAGCAGCCGAAAAACGCATTGCTTCGGAGATATGCGCGGCAGGTAAAAACAAACCTGTAAATCTTTCTGATAGTTCATTGACAATCGGTCAGTTAAAGGCACTTTTCTCTCTGGCAGATTTGGTCATCACAAACGATACAGGCCCTCGGCACATAGCAATAGCTTTTAAGCGAAACGTAATTACGCTCTTCGGGCCGAACGACCCTGCCTGGACCGAATCCGACTGGCAAAATGAAATAAAAATCGTCGGAAAAGCTCCATGTGCTCCCTGTATGAAACCTGTCTGCAAAGAGAAACAACATTACTGTATGGAAGATATAACAGT
>JBFZBH010000013.1:0-11591 GCA_041308525.1 Phycisphaerae bacterium
GCGCACCTTGCCTGCAGGCCCTGCAGGTGCAGGTCCCTTCGGCGCCTTTTATTCTAAACTGAAATATTACGAACAGTGGGATTCCTTCTGGCCCGTCGGCGATTTCGCCGATGTCGTCGTAAGGTTCGATACTGCTCCCTGCCGTTTCGTTTTTTGGCGCGGCACAAATTATATCCCCAACTGGGTCACGGAAAACGGCATCTGGTACAACAACGAGTTCAACGAAACGTGGGGGCACGGCGCCATCGGCTGCGCAGAACCAATGAGCGACAAACAGTGCCGCCATTCACACGTCAGGATTATCGAAAGCAGCGATGCGAGGGTTGTGGTTCACTGGCGGTATGCACTCGTAGATAACTATTATAATTTCGCCCGCGTGGATGAGTTGACCGGCTGGGGCGACTGGACTGATGAAATTTATACAATCTACCCCGATATGGCCGGCATAAGGCAAATCACTCTTCACAGCAACGCCCCCGCAGAACCCCACGAATGGCAGGAAAGCATCATCGTTATGGGGCCGGGACAAACTCCCGATGAGGTTATTAAAACCGAGGCGCTAACTCTGGCAAATATGGAAGGACAAACACACACTTACTCGTGGGAAAAAGCTCCCCCGCCGAATCCAAGAGAGCCGAAAAACGCAAACATTCATCTCATTAATACCAACTCTGTCTATAAACCCTTTGTAATTTTGCTGCCGCAATCAGAACCATCTTACGATATTTATTCCGGTGAGCTTCGCCGCGATGTCAGCAAATTTCCCTGGTGGAACCACTGGCCGACCGCAACAAAACCATCTGACGGCCGATACGCAATGGCCTCCGACCAGGCCTCTCATTCCTCCCTGACACATATTTTCTGGAAACCATACTCCCAAACCAAAATTTCGATGACAAAGATTATGCTTAACGGCCTGACCGACACAACAGCAGACCAACTTGTCCCTCTGGCCAAATCCTGGTCAAGTCCCGCTGAGATTAAACTTTCCTCCGGCAGTTTTTCCAGTTCCGGTTACGACCCCGCACAGCGAGCTTATATTCTTTCTTGCAGCGCTAATGGAAAACCGAAACAGCTGAAATTCGAATTGAAAGCCTCGGAACAGTCACCTGTGATAAATCCGGCATTCGTCATTAAAAACTGGGGCGAAAGTAATCCATCGCTGAAGATTAATGGCAAAAAATTTGACCAGGGCCCGGAATTTCGCTTCGGGCACCGCCGCACAATCGAAGGAACAGATTTAATCGTCTGGATTAAACAGCAAACTACAAAACCTGTTCAAATCGTATTGTCTGCCTCCGATTAACATCCAAATTTGCTGCCATACTGCTGATGAAAAGAGACATAGAGTTCGCCTAAAAGCATTTACCGGCTGCCTACAGGCTCAAATATGAACAATCGCCCTGACCTTGCCGGCATATTTTGCAGCACAAACTGACCGCTGTGAACACCCATATCTTCTCCTGTCCAGAAATCCGATACGTGCACCTTGGAATCCAGCGGCATTGAACGCTGCACAGGTTCTTGTCCCCAATTCAAAAAAACACACAGTTTTTTATTTCCCTGCTCGATAACACCGACCTCCAGTTTGTCATCTTCAAAAACTGCTGCATTCCCCGGATTCGAAGCGGCTCTCTTCAGCCAGTCCCACTGCCTGGAAGAATATTTGGCTGCATCATCTCCGGAAAGTAAAAGCCCGCCCGATGCATAAGTGGCTGTCAGATGAAACATAAGCTCATTTTCATTATCGGCTTTGCTTATAACCAGGCAGTCAGGGTCATTCCACCACAGCCGATTGTTCTGCCAGTTCCTCAAAAGATTTTCTCTCGCTGCACGAGTCCACGCCTTCCAGCTCCTCCCGACATCCATAGACGTCCGGCAGCCGTGAATCTCGCCGAGAGACAGCCACATCGGATGATTGCCCCCGAGAATAAATGAATTACCCGCGCCTCTGCGGATTGCGGCCATCCCGCGGCGGTAAGCCTCAACCGAAGTGGCGTTTGCATCAAAGCGGCTGCCGAATGGCATCGCGCCCCATACATTCGCATCGAGTTTGAAATATCTGACGCCCCATTCGTCCGACATAGTCCTGAAAACTTTTTCCAGATATTTACAGGCCTCGGGATGTGTCCCATCCAGCATATACCACGGCCCCTGCCGCCACCCGCCGAAAGTAACATCTCCAGAGCTTAGCGGCAGACCGTTCGTATCTTTAATAAACCAGTCTCTATGCTCGTTAAATAGTCTTGATTCCTCCGAAGCTATAAACGGCGCCACCCATATAGCAGGCTCAAAGCCGGCCTCTCGGATTTGCTCAATAATTTTTTGAACCCCGCCTTCGAATCTATCGTTCGATTCCAGCCAATCGCCCATCCGCCTCTGGTATCCATCGTCAATCTGTATATAACGGATTTGTCCCGGCATTTTTGCCCTGAAAGCCGAAAGGTTATCAAGAACATTCCCGGCTGTTACATTCGCACCGAAGCAATACCACGAACACCAGCCCGTAGGCACTTTCGGCCAGGGCAGCCGCGGGTGATTAATATTTATCCTCTCAGCAAACTGCTCGAGAATTTTTTCCCTCTGTTTGCCTTCGATAATGACAAGCTCCTCCAATTGCCATTCTTCTCCGGCCCTTATAGAAAGATTCTCAGCTGCAATCACGGCTTCTATCCGCTGCGAGTTGACATTGAATTTACCCGCAAAACGTTTGCACGAGCTGAAACCCAAAAGAACGGTATTGCCATCAGGCCCATTAATATACATCATTCCATAAACAGTCCGCATGCCTTGCGGCTCAGGCAATCGATAATGGCCCCGGTCGGTCAGCGGGTCGATATCCGCAGGATTAGAAAGCGTCCCCGATGTCTGGCTGAGCATTGTGTACCCTTCACCGTAAAAGGGCGTCTGTGCAGGAAGCTTATGTTCTATATCCAGTAGAATAATTTCCTTAATTCGTTGCGGCTCACCCGTTTTATTCCTCAGCAGAAAACGGTATATGTCGCCCTCTTTTTGCCTGACAACAACAAGGTCATTCGGACAAGACCTGGAATCGCTCAGCACAATACGCCACGGTGATTTCTCAATCCTCCTCGAAAAATCCCCGGGCGCAGAATTTTCTTTACATATTGCATTGACAGTAATAAATAACACAACCTGTATCACGAACAAAAAAATATAAATTTTCTTCATACCGCCCTTTTGACAATATCCGGACCTCTATTTTGACTGTAATACAAAACATTTAATTTGCTCGAAGCTTTATTACAGGCTGGGAGCAAGACTACTATAAAAACAAATACCCGCAAGACAATCTGAAAGCACCAGCTTCAGCACAGCCCTGCACCTACCACAAAATATTGCGCAGCGACGGGTCAAAATACATTCGATATGACTGCATTTCCCCGAACCTGTAAAACGGCATAAAGTCATCTCGCTGCGAAGATTGTTCCTGCCCGGCATAGCGATAGACCATCGGCTCATCTGCTGCAATCATCCACTTGTTAAGTGCCTCATCATCCGGCGGGATACTTACAAGGTGCTTATGCACAACCTGCTGAGCAAACACAACCGGTCCTCGCACAATCGCAGCACGATTCGGATGCCATTTATCAATCGGTGCACGGCGAAATCGCATCGGAATTTTCATCTCGAGCTTATCCCCATCTTTCCACTCACGTTTAATTGTCGCCCATTCCCCAGATTTCGCTGCAACATCGATAGCAGCGCCGTTCAGCTTAAACGAAACACCGCTCGACCACGATGGCACTCGCAGCTTCAGCGAGAACGACGTTGGCACTTCCATTGCAAGATTGAAATTTACTGTTTCTTCTTCTGGATATTTCGTTTCCTGAGTCAGTTTGACCGCTGTTTTTGAATCAGAAGATTGTTGCCAGCTAATCTGTGAAGGCAAATAAAGATTAACAAATAGTGCCGGAGTGGTGTCCTTAAAATAAATCAGGTTCTGATACTCTGCCACATTCTGGAAATACGTTCCCGAACAGCAAGTATAAGTATTGCGGGAATAAACCTTCATACCAGCCCCGAGGTGATAGTTGGCATAATAAAAATGTTTCCCGTTTCCGACGATAGGCAAAGCCGCCCCCATTCCGTTATAAAGTAATTTTTCTATCCAGTCACCATAACGCGATTCCCCCGTCAACATCATCAGGTATTTTGCCAGTTTAAACGCCGCCCATGTGCAGCAGGGACACTCGAAACTGTCAATTCGTATTGCTAATGAATCGCCAAGCGCGCCATCATTAATCATATAACGCTCTGCCGGCCCATAACCCCCTGTTGCATAACACTGCGAATTTTGAAGGTAATCATAAAAATTCTTCAATATCTTAAGCAGCCCGGTATCACCGCTAATCAAATAAGCCATCGCCGCTCCGCTGAATGAGTTGCAGTGGCTATAGGCATGAACACCATGTGCGTCAGCCGGCTGTGACGTTTCAGAAAACTTCTTCCAATACGTATCATACCGCCATACGTCACCGAACTCCTTATATTTAGCTTTCCCTGTAAGCGCGTATGCACGGTACAGATTCTCGCTGAGCGTGTACCATTCCAGAGGTTCGCCTGAATGCATTTCCCATGGCTTATTAGCAGCCGGCGTGCGTGTCCTGTCAAGATCGGCCATTCCCCAATCGACTATTTTTTCCATAAGCGCAGGCCCATTCTCATATCCGGCATACTGATACATATCTGATAAACCTCCAAGCAGCTTTTCCCATGGATAATGCCGCATTCTCGGATTACCGTCAGCACCAAGCGTTTTTGCCCATTCATCGGTCAGCTTAATGGCCTTGTTGCGCATATCCTTATCGTTATTAGCTTGCGATGTGCGGGCCATAGCCTGTAGCCACTGCCCAAAAACAACGGATGAATCCCGGCTTGCCCATCCCCCAAGCGGTGCACCCGGCGCAGCTAAACCTGCAGCTCGTCGGAATCCGCAGAGTATGTCATCATCGGAAACTCCAAGGTAAAAATCCCGCGCCGACTCATACTGCTGCTGCCATCGGCTCGAACCTAATTTGACGCCTCGATAATCGAATGGCAAAAGCACTTTGGGGCCTTTAAGTGCTGATTTATCGCTTACAGCCTCAATGCCTTCAAGATTTTCTGTTAGTGCCGTCATTGCCAAAGGCACCGCAGCCATTGTTCCAAGAAATTGCCGCCGATTGATTGGTTTTTTGCCTCGATTTTCCATAAATCCTCCTTTCATAATCCTTTTTCGATATGTCTAATAACGATTGGATAAACATTTTGGTTTGTCCTGAGAATTTAGTACAGGCGGCGGTCGGATTCGAACCGACGAATAACGGTTTTGCAAACCGTCGCCTTGGACCACTTGGCTACGCCGCCGGACATTAATAAACCGATAATCTACCAGCATTTGCCATTTTTTGCAATAATATTTACCCCCAAACACCCGTCACAAATATCAAAATCACCCGTTTTTTTTGAAAGAATTTTAAAGAATAATGCGTCTTTCACTATAAATGGTAAAAGTCCTTAATGTGTTTTTTGTGCTTTTGGCGTTTATAGCTGTTTTAATTTGTCGATTTTATTGGAACTTGCAAAAAGGAAGGTCCCAAGTGAAGAAATTGTTTATTTTCAGGGCTGCAAAGTCATGCTTTTTCTTTGCTTTCTTGCCCCTTTTTTGTATAATAAAGGCAAATAAATGAGGATGGTATGATACTAAGGGGGCTTTTGAGCTATGATTTATATGTCCTTTAAATTTCGCAAAGGCTGCCTGCTTTTTGCGGTCTTCTCGGCAGCTTTAGTCTTTGCTGCGCTGACTTCATCTTGCAGAACACCCGAACAGTACAAAGAGGATGCCGATAACGAAGTTTATAAGATTATTAATGAAAAATGGAATGACAAGTTCGGAATCAAGGCAAATTATGAAATCGTAAACACAGAACCTAACTATACAATCATTAAGGAGATGGTTCCATCTTCAGGCGTTTTAAGCCTCCGAGATGCCGTCGCCATCGCCACAAAATACAGCCGTGATTATCAAAATCAAAAGGAATCGCTTTATCAGTCAGCGCTTGGTTTAACTCTTGTGCGCTATAATTATGCAAGACAATGGTTCGGAACCGTAGATGTTGAATACACCAGAAGCTTTAATCCCTCAACCGAACAGGAAGATGATGTTCTTGCCGAATCTTCAGTCGGTGTAAGCCGCACGAGCATTTTCTCCAACGGAATGCGGATCGGCACCAGCCTTGCAGTTGACTGGGCCAGGTTTCTCACGGGTGACCCGCAGACTTCACTCGGTTCGGTATTAAATGCAACCCTCGAAGCCCCGATTCTCGGTGCAGGTGCCGGCAAGACCGCATGGGAAAACCTTACTCAGTCTGAAAGGAACGTCTTATATCAGGTCCGAAACTTTAACAGGTACAGACAAACATTTGTCACCCAGATTATTTCTGCTTATTATGCTGTTTTACAGCAAAGGGAGCGCGTCAATATTTCTGAATTAAGCTATAACAGGCTCAAAGATTCGACAAACCGGCTGAATATGGAAGTTGAAGTCGGGCAAAGGCCCCAATATGATGCCGATGAAGCAAAACAGAATATGCTTGATGCAGAAAACAACCTTGTTTCCGACAAGCGAAATTATGCCCAAGTCCTCGACAGCTTCAAGATTAGATTGTCTATTCCTACTGACGCAAATATTACTCTCGACCAGAATGAGCTTAAAGCGCTTGAGCAAATAGGCGTCGGAATTCTCGATTTTTCTGAAGATGAAGCAATTCAAATCGCACTCGAACAGAGGCTCGACCTTTTCAATATCAGAGATGAGCTCGATGATGCATCACGGCAGCTTGCTCTCGCTGCTGAGGGACTTGGAACACAATTAAATCTCAACGCAGGAGCTAATGCCGCATCTGATGCACCTACAGACTTTACAAGGATTCAATTCAATGAGGGTAATTACTCGATCGGGGCAAGTGCGGACCTGCCGTTTAACCGTAAGGCTGAACGTAACGCTTATGCAAGAGCGCTGATTGGCTTCAACCAGAGCCAGAGAAGCTACGATGACGCTGTCGAAAATGTTAAACTCGATGTCCGGGCCGCGTACAGAAACCTCGCGGAGACTGCGGAAAGCTACAGAATACAAAAATTGAGCCTCGAACTGGCTCTGAGAAGAAACGATAGAGAAAGACTGATGCTCGAATATGGTCAGGGAACTGTAAGGCTGCTTATGGAATCGGAAGATGCGATCGTATCGGCGCAAAACAGCGTGATGAATGCGCTAATCGCTCATATAATTTCTAAAATGAACTTTTACAGGGATATCGGACTTTTACAAGTTAAACCTGATGGGATGTGGGAGCAAAAAACAAATGGTAACTCATAATAAAAAAAATTGGCTGAAAATTCGGATTGTGCGGGCTGAAAACAGGAAAGGTTTCACCCTCAACAATAAAAAAATGTGGCTGGTTCTTACTCTCACCGCCGCTGTTATCCTAATCATAGGGCTGGTTTCTGTATTGGCCAATCCAAAAACTGAAACCAATGTCGCCAACAACACCTTCGCTGCAAGGAGGGGTGATTTAACCATTACAGTTACAGAGGGCGGCAGTATCAGGGCACGAAATTCCATCGAGTATAAATGCCAGGTCGAAAGAAGGTCGCAGACAATGATTCTGCGGATTGTTCCTGCTGGAACGGTTGTTACTCAGGAAGATGTCAATAACGGCCTTATTCTTGTCGAGCTCGATGCTTCGACCCTCAAAGATGACCTTACAAAACAGGAAGTTCAGCTTTCGAGAGATATGCAGTCATTAATCGATGCTAATGAGGCATATAAAATTCAGGTTAAACAAAATGAAAGCGATATTGCCGCAGCCGAAATGAAGGTCAGGTTTGCACTTATGGACCTGCAAAAATATCTCGGCGGAGAGCTTGCAGATAAAATGGTTAAAGATGTAAACGGAGCTTCAAACCTTTCAGAATATTTAAAACCGTTTATCCAAATGGTAAGAGAGGACCCGAATATACTTGCAGATTCAGCAGCAACTCAGCAGCTTAAAAAATTAAACGATGATATCGTTATCGCCAATGGAAATCTCGCTACGGCTGAGGCCACCCTCAAAGGAACACTAAGGCTCCATGACGCTAATTATATTTCAGACCTCGATTTGCAAAGAGACACTCTTTCGGTTGTAAGCCGCAAGATTACGGCGGACAGCTCAACAGTGGCACTCGATTTATTTCTCAAATATGATTTTCCAAAAAGTGCTGAACAATACCTAAGCGATTATATAGAGGCCAACAGGGCTCTCGAGCGGACCTATTCAGCCTGCCGTTCGAAGCTGGCGCAGGCCCAGGCTAAACTGAGCACCGCTGAACAAACTCTGCAAACCCAGCAGGAATATGTCGTTGACCTGAAAAAACAGATAGAATACTGCACAATCAAGGCTAAGGCCCCCGGCCTGGTAATTTATGGAACAGGCGGCTCGGGAGACGCTTTCAGGGCTATGAGAAGCAGCAGCGGCTCGAGAAGCAGTGGAATTATTGCTGAAGGTGAAGCCGTATCCGAAGGCCAAACACTCATATCAATGCCCAACACCGCTGAAATGGTCGCCGAAATAAGTGTACATGAGACAGAGGTTGATAAGGTCCGTCCCGGTCGGCCCGCAACCATAGTTATGGATGCTTTTCCAGATACGGTTTTACAGGGCAAGGTCCTTGAAGTTGCCCCCCTCCCTGATGAGCAGCGGGGCTGGATGAATCCCGACCTTAAGGTATATAAAACTCTCATCCTGGTGAACGGTACTCACGACTTTCTTAAGACACGTATGTCCTGCAGGGCAACAATCTATGTTGAGCAGCTTAAAGATGTTATTATCGTCCCCATTCAGGTTGTAGCCAACCGCGGCGGTAAAAAAGTCTGTTATATTATGGCTGCAAACGGTCCTGAGGAACGGGATGTCCAGACAGGACTTTTTAATGATATGTTTGTCCAGATTGTAAGCGGCATCAGCGAAGGCGAGCAGGTCATGCTCAATCCTCCGCTCTTCAGTGAGACAACAGCCGAAGTTGCTATGACTGCCGAGCAGCAGAATCAGCTCCAATCCCAGCCGTCTTTGCCGGTTGGCGAATTCCCCGCAGACGCTTCACAACAGGGACCAAGGCAAGGGCAGGGACAGGGACAAAGAAGGCAAATGGACTTTTCAAGAATGGAGATGACCGATGAAATGGCAGACAGAATAATGGAAGGTATCTCTCAAGCGTCACCTGATAAGTACAACGAGCTGCAGCAGCTGCGAACCGAAGACCCCAATAAATTCAAAACAGAGCTTCGCACTTATATGCGTGAGCAAATGTCCAGAATGGGCGGAAGGTCACGTCAGGGCGGCGGACAAGGCCCGGAGGGCGGTTTCAATCGCCAAGATGATGCAGGTATGCAGGGCGGCGGTAACAGGCAAGGCGGTTCTAACCGACAGGGCCCTAATCGCCAATCCACAGATAATCCTTAAAAGGTATCCAGCGTATGATACAAAATGCTCATCAGCCGAATAACGATTCCAACGGCAGGATTCTCGAATTTGAGAATCTCTGTAAAAGCTACTGGCTTGGTACAACCGAACTGCCCGTCCTTCGAAATATCAATGTCAGAATCAACCGCGGCGAATACGTTGCAATTATGGGGCCCAGCGGTTCCGGAAAATCTACTTTGCTTAATATGATTGGCTGTCTGGACCGGCCCACAAGCGGTAAATATTTTCTCGGCGATAAAGAAGTCAGCAAGCTCGATGACAACCAGCTCTCGCTCATCCGCGGAAAGGAAATCGGCTTTGTCTTCCAGTCTTTTAATCTCATAAGCCAGCTTAATATCATTGAAAATATCGAGGTCCCGATGTTCTATCAGGGCGTTTCCGAACACAACAGCAACGCCCGCGCTATCGAACTTGCGAAAATGGTCGGGCTTGGCGAAAGAGTCCGGCACAAACCCACAGAGCTTTCCGGCGGGCAGCAGCAGCGCGTTGCAATTGCACGGGCGCTCTCAAATGACCCCCTGCTCATCCTCGCAGACGAGCCTACAGGAAACCTCGATTCCAAAAGCGGCGCTGACATCCTCAATATTCTTGATAAGCTCCATGAACAGGGAAAGACTCTCATTGTCGTGACCCACGATGAACAAATTGCAGAACACGCACGAAGACAGATTCACCTTTTTGACGGACAAATAGCTCTCGATAAAATAAATTGAATGGTAAATGATTATGTTCTTTCGTTTTAAACGTACAGTTAAGTTGGGAATCAAAACACTCTGGATGCACAAGCTCCGCTCCACACTGACGATGCTTGGAATTATCTTCGGCGTATCCTCCGTTATTGCGATGCTTGCCATCGGTGAAGGTGCCAGCCGCGATGCTCAGGAAAGAATTTCGAGGCTTGGCAGCAGAAATATTATTATAAAAACAATAAAACCGCAGGAAGAGTCCTCAGTCGGCCAGCAGCAAATGCTCCAGGAATACGGCCTCACCTACGATGATGCTGAACGTTTCCAGAACAGCATCCCAAACGTCAGGGTAATTGTCCCCAACCGCCGCCTGGCCCAGCAGGCTCAGTATCGAACTCGAAGAGTCTCTATCGAAGTAATCGGAACTGTTCCCTGGTACACCGATATCTCAACGGTCAGGGTAAAATTCGGAAGATTCATATGCAGCGAGGATATGCACTACAAAAGGGGAATATGCATCGTTGATGAAAAAGTTGTCCAAGAACTCTTCGGTTTCGATGACCCGCTCGGCCAGAATATAAAAATTGCCACCGATTATTACCGCGTCGTCGGGATTGCAACCGAAGAAGCAGAGGTTACTGCGGCTGCGAACAATTTTGAAGCCAAGGAACAGGAATCGGCAAAAAAAGGCGGAGCCAAATTAGGCGGAGTTTATATCCCCTTAACTACGGCGAAAAACCGTTTCGGCGAGATGTCTCTGCAGATAAGCGCAGGCTCCAGCCAGACCATTGAAAGGGTCGAGCTTCAGGAAATAATCGTTCAGACAAAAGATGTTGACCTGGTTTTAGGGACTCGCCAAAGCGTCCAGTCTCTGCTCGCACGGTTTCACAAGAAAAACGATTATGAAATTATCGTGCCGCTTGAGCTTATGAAGCAGGCAAAAGAGCTTCAGCGCATTTTTACAATTGTCCTCGGCTCAATTGCCGCAATCTCACTGCTCGTCGGCGGCATTGGAATTATGAATATTATGCTCGCAACTGTCAGCGAGCGAACAAGGGAAATCGGAATCAGAAGGGCCCTTGGCGCTCGAAAGATAGACATTATCAGGCAGTTCCTCGCCGAGACGCTCCTGCTGACTTTCCTCGGCGGCATTCTCGGTATGGTCATAGGCCTGGTCATAGGGAGACGGAGGATAAGGACACCGACCGATTACTTCCTTGCAGGAAGGAAGGTGGGCCCTGTGGCCCTGTTCTTCACACTTGCAGCGACCAACTTCAGCGCATTCTTCTTCTTCGGCTTCGCCGGGGCCTCCTTCAAGATAGGTTACGGTTACTACGGCATAATGGCCGTCGGGACCTCTCTGATGGCATTGAGCTTCTTC
>JBFZBH010000014.1:0-10947 GCA_041308525.1 Phycisphaerae bacterium
GGCATTTACTCCATCTGGATTCAAAGACTTGGGCATATAATAAAACGGACTCTCGGCGTTTTTGGGTATTCCCAAGTTGTCGTATCCGAAATCGCTGAACAGCGCAGGCGCCCCTTCCGTGCCGCTGACTGGGTGACAAGCTGCACAATTGCCTTTCTTTTTATCTTCAAACAAAGCAAGTCCCCGCAACTCCTGATCTGATAGTCTTACCTTGCCTTTAACATATAAATCATACTTCGAACCGAACTGGTTTAGCTCGCTGCTTTTTTCGTAATCGGCTATCGCTTCTGCAATCAGGTTGTACGCCTGATTCGGGTCTTTAAGAGAGTCTTTGCCGAAAACCTCCTTGAAGGAGTCTGCATAATCTGCCTTTCGGACCTTCTCAACAACAGCCGCTCCATCAGGATTAGCCATCTCTAGTGAATTAAGGAACGGACCTTTGGCCTGTTCCACAAGATTCTTTGCACGTCCATCCCAAAAGCACCCTCCAACGTATGATTTTTCTGCTGCATCATAATGAAATTCCGGGATGAAAGAGGCGTATGCTGCTGACAAGTCATTTCTTTTGCCGAAACGGTCCGGGTACACACCCCGCGAAACCGGCAAAGAAGTCTCCGGGTTAGTAAAACCAGCCTCAGGCGCATGACATTCGGCACAAGCCTGGCCAGGCGGAGTTGAGAGGTTCTTGTCGAAGAAGAGTTTTTTGCCGAGCTGTTGTTTGCTTGTCAGCTTCTGATTTGCCGATGATGTGCCCGGATTAGCTTTTGCTGACAGTCCCCAGAATTCGATAATTGCAATGATAACCAGTGGTAAAACTAAAAGGATTATTGCCCGCCGCATAATTTTCCCTTCCTTTCTGTTAAAAGTTCAGATTAAGGAAAAATGTTTGTTCTTTTGGGGTCATACTATACATTATTTTGTTCGGGAAATCAAACAATAATTCAAAATCTGCAGGATAATTCCCAAATTTTTCGTTAAATAGAAAATAATTGACTCAGGTCGTCAGAATTGGCAGAATGACACCCTGTCAGAGGTTTATTTACTATAACATTTTATGGAGGTATAAAAATGCAAAGTCGGATTTTTATTTGTGTGCTTGCTGTAATCGCTGCTGCAGGAATCAGCGGATGTGCCTGCCCTGCCTGTTGGTCGAAAGCATCCGCTAAACAGGCTGCTGATAAATTATCGCTGTGCGAGGTTCCGGCACCGGCACGAACGATGATTGAGATTTTGACAAGCGGCGGCAAGATAGAGAAACTTGAAAAGGAAGAAGAAGGCGGCAAGGTAATGTATGATATCGAGGGAGTTGTCCGGGGCCAATATGTGGAGTTTGATATTGCTGAAGATGGAACAGTCATGACGGCGCAGCAGAGCATGGCATTTAAGAATCTGCCATGCCCCGTCAAAACCGCTTGTATAAATTACTTCGGTTCCAAAAAGGGCCTGAAAGCTTCGAGGGAAGTCGAGGAAGGAAAAATATTCTATGAGGTCGAAGGCAAAAAAGACAACAAGCCCGTCGCCCTCAAGCTCGATGATACAGGAAAAATTGTAGAAGAAGAAAAATAATATCGTTTTCGATTTAAGACGCGTAATTGCGTCTTACAGCTACTGTTTGGGTTTTTCCACTCTTCCGGACGGATAGGAGCTCAGCGATGCTGATAGCAGTGGTGATTATCTATTTTGTTTTGATACTTGCTGCAGGGATATATATCAGCAAACGGGCGCGCAAAACTTCCGACTTCCTCATAGCGGGGCGCGGAGTAAATCTGCTGCTGACAACAGCAACGCTGGCTGCTGTGCAGATAGGCGCCGGAGTAATTATGGGAGGTTCCAAGGAGGCGGCTAAAAGCGGAATCTGGCCGGGAATGTATTACGGAATCGGCTGCGGCGGAGGACTTATTCTGGCTGGTCTGCTTGCGGCACACAAGCTTCGTGCTGCGGAAGGCTACGTTCCTCTGGATTTTTTCGGCATCCGATATAAAGAGATGCGATGGGTCCGCATCTGGGGATGGCTTTCCAACATTCCAAGTTTATTAGGGATATTTGTTGTCCAGATTATGGCATCCGGAGCAATTCTATCTGACTTCGGTATCGATTACACAACTGCAGTTGTGGTTGTCGGCCTGGTCATAATGATTTATTGTGCGATGAGCGGAATGTGGGGCGTTGTCATCGTGGACTTTATTCAAACTTTAATCATTTTAGCAGGGATACCGCTGCTGGCTGTGATTTCCATTTGGAAACTTAAAGCAACAGGTTCTGTAAGTAATGTTTTTGGAACACCTTTTATACCGCAGGGGATGTTTTCGAGGGCGATTTTCCTGATACTGCCTTTTTTGCTTTCGATATCGGTGTCTTACGATGCATATATGCGCTTCCAGGCGGCCAAGTCAGCGAGGACTGCCAGATGGGGGGCCATTTTCGGCGGGCTGATTGTCATTGCTGTAAGCTTTTGCATCTCGCTGGTAGGAGCAACAGGCAGAATTCTCTTTCCGGATGTCTCAGATGAGACAGTTCTGCCGTTTATGATTCGAAAACTACTTACTCCTGTTCTCGCCGGAGTAGTCGTTTCTGCAATTCTGGCAAGTACGATGTCGAGTGCAAATTGTCTGCTTTTGTCACTGGCGGGGACGTTTTCGAGGGATTTCTACAATAAGGTTCTTCATCCAGGCAAATGCATTGATGAGTTGAAGCATTCCAAGCTCATCTCACGGGTGGTGATAGTCGCAGCGCTTGTTGCCGGCATTGCAATAGCATTAAAGGCCAGCGGGATTTTCGAAACTATGATTATTAGCAATTACCCATATATGGGCAGCATGCTTGTCCCTCTTTTGGGGGGTCTATTATGGAAAAAAGCAACGACGACAGGCGCTCTGGCAGCAATCGCTGCGGGCGGCGCTGTCGGTGTCCTGGCATTTTTAGCCGGGATTCCCGGACCGCTTCATGGACAATTTAGTGTGGACTTGGGGCTGCTGACAGCATACGCTGTATCTACAATTGTTTTCGTTATTGTAAGTCTCGCAACGCAGAAACAAAGGTAAACATCAAATGAGCAAGGGACAATTGAAATGGCCCTTTAAGGTCGAGTGGGACAAGACGCAAACTGTTGAAACGGATGTGCTTGTTCTCGGGGGTGGTGCAGCAGGATGTTTTGCAGCAATTTCTGCTGCTCAAAAAGGCGCCAAGACAGTTCTGGTTGAGAAGGGTGCGACAATCGCCAGCGGCGCTGCCGGCTCAGGATGCGATCACTGGGAGTCGGCAGCTTCGAATCCGTGTTCCCGAATCAATCCGGAAGAATTGACAGATGCGATGATTCTCGCATTCGGAGGATACAACAATGGCATTTCGCATTACATCGAATGTAGGGAAGGATACGACAGGCTCCTCGATATCGAGAAGATGGGAGCGAAGGTGCGCGACACGGAAGATGAATTTAAGGGTGCTGATTTTCGAGATGAGAAGACAAAGCTGCTTTTTGCATATGATTATTATAACCGTTATACAATTCGCGTTTGGGGCTCGACCTTCAAGCCTGCTTTGGCACGCCATTGCCGTCGTGTCGGTGTCCGCATATTCGACCGTGTGATGGCGACATCGCTTCTGACACAAGATGGTCACAAGGGCAGACGCATCGCCGGTGCCACGGGCATCAATGCGCGCACAGGAAAGTTTATGGTCTTTATGGCAAAGGCTGTTATCCTGTGCACATCCCGCCCAACGAGGCTCTGGTTATTTTCTCCAGAGCTGCCGGGCATATCCGAGTTTCGGCCATTCCAATGTTCAGGCGATGGCCACGCAATGGCCTGGAGAGCCGGTGCAGAATTTACAATGATGGAGAAATCTATACAGGCGCAGTGGTCGGGCCTTCGAAGCTTCCCTCCGTACAGCACAGGCAACAATCACAATACCTGGTATGCCTGCAATATGGTCGATGCCGAGGGCCGGCAGCTTCCCTGGAGAGACCGCGATGGAAGAATTATTGAAAAGTTTTCTGACCGTTTCAGACCTTCGCCCACGCAGAAACTATTTCTGAAAGGAGGAGGTGAACCTGATTCATTCGTTTACGATTTCGCCGGACCAGATACAGCGCCGGGAGATGAGCTTATCCTAAAGGGCTACAAACTTCCATTTTATGCAGACCTGACGAGTCTGCCCGAAATGGAGCGAAAGGTGATCTGGGGAATGATGGTCGGGGAAGAGGGTAAAACAAAGATTCCTGTTTTTCAGGCATACACTGATGCGGGATTCAATCCGGCGACAGATTTGATTCAAAGTTATGGTGACGGATGGAAATCTGGAAATTTTTTGCCGCAGGAGCGGCAATTGTTCGGACTTCCCGGCGGCATTCTCAACGACTGGAACCTGATGACAAATATTCAAGGATTGTTTGCAGCAGGCGATGTATTATTTGCATCGAATTGTTTCGGTCACGCTGCTGCCACAGGTCATTACGCCGGACGTCACGCAGTTGCTTATGCACGGCAAATTCAAAATTTCACTATCAATGAGAACCAGCTTGCTGATGAGAGACATCGCATTTACTCACTTTTTGGACGTAAGGGGAGCCTTGATTGGCGACAGTTGAATACCGCTGTCACAAAAATCATGCAAAATTATTGCGGGGCATTCAAAACCGAGGAATTACTAAATACCGGATTAAAGAGACTCAGAGACTTGCGCCAGCGGGAGGCCGAACAGATGACGGTCCGTAATCCGCACGAGCTTATGCGCGCTCTTGAGGTCATTAATATTATGACAAACGCCGAGCTGGTTATGGAAGCCTGTCGGGCAAGAAAAGCAAGCTCCCAACATCTTGATTTTGTCCGGCTGGATTTCCCTCAAACAGACCCGCCCGACTGGAGAAAGTTTGTGACAATCAAACTTGCAGGAGACCGAATTGAGACAGGCTCGCTTGGTCTTGATTATTACGGCTCGCTTTCTGACAACTACATCAAATATAATAAGGATTATAAAGGGGTAAAGTAATGGCGAAAAAGCAAAACGCAGTTGCTGCACCGCAAGATGAGTCATTTTTTCCTGTAGTGATCGATTCAAAAAAATGCACTGGATGCAACCGCTGTGTTGAGGTCTGCCAGGTAGATGTCTTTGCTACAAATCCGAAGAAGGGAAGGCCTCCGCTGATTCTTTTTGGGCAGGAATGCTGGCAGGAAGGAAGCTGCGTGCAAGTCTGCCCGCGAAAAGGCGCCATCCGATGGCAAAGGCTTCCAATGCAGCGTGTTCACTGCCGCCGAAAAACCACTGGAGAGGATTTTTTCGTTTAACAGTATATAAAAAATGACAGGCTGAACCTGGTCGGAAAATCAGAAGGTTTGTAAGGTATCAAAACAGCGTCAAATACCGCAAGGTCAGAAAATCACACGTTAAGAATTAATCCTCAATATGTAAGCCACCATTCGGTAAATTCTGACAGGTCCCGTACATCTACAATACAGTCGCCGCCTGCAGGAGCCAAATCTGCTCGTTCATCGTAGGCAAGCCAGTAGAGACTTAGAAGAGCAAAGTCACTGAAGTCAGTTGTACCATCACCATCAATATCACCGTTTGCAGGAGCAAAGGCAGAGGGATAAATCAAAGGGGCAGAAGTCTGTCCTTCGAACTGGACATAAGCGGAAATTATGCAATTACCTGTGGGGACTGTTGCCGCCCAGTTGTGGGCGAAAGTATTTTCAGCCTGCGGAATCAGACCGGTAAATTCCTGCTCGAACGATGTTAAATTGTTACCCTGACGGTCGCGAATGTTTATGATGATTTTGCCGGAAGCAGCCATATCGCCTTCATTGATGTATTTTGCAGATATAAGGACACCCTGGTTGGCCTGGAAACAATCCGGCGTGACAATCAAGGAAGTCATCAGGCAGAGACTTTTACCGACCGTGAATGAGCAGCTGAGGTTATCCAATAAAGCACCGCTGGAATTTTTAAGCGTTACATCGACCTTGTAATCGTTCGGTTCCAATCCAGAGGTTGACCACTGGACAGAATAAGAACCAAGCCCTTCAACATTTGTAAGTTTGCGGATTGGTGCGCCGCGGATGAATTGGTCCTCATTGTCCTTTAAAACGGCTTCAAGCAGAATAGTCGTTGGGCTTTGTAAAGAATTGTAGAAATATATATTCGTCAAAGCGGGTTCGCCGACTGCATAGAGAGGTTTTTCCGTCTGAACCATCGTAAGTTCTATACCAGCAGAGACGTAATCGATACTGAATTGATAATTCTGATAGAACCTTCCCTCGGCGGTAAGGCTGTTGTAGAGGAACGGATGGATATCTATGACAAGCAGCGTTCCGTAATTCGAATCGGGAATTATTTGCCAATCGAAATCGCTCTGCGGCCACCATTGCTGCTGCTGAGGCGGCTGCTGGATTTGCAAAGTGTTTAGCGAGACAACGGCAGGCTCAACAAGAGGAATATTCAAACCGTCCTTAACCGACATATTGCCCTTTTCGGACAAAGTTACATTACGCACCTGATAAGCAGGCGGAAAACTTATATATACAGTGTAGGAAGGCAATTCCGGCCAGCCGACCTCCAGATACTCGCTTCCGCCCGGTATTGAGACATAGTCGTTGCCATCAATAGTCGTTATGTCGAAGGATGGCACATTTACTGTAATACTGGAAAGAGGGCCGGGGATAACTGGGTCGGTGTCCGCGAGAATATTATTTTCGGCCTTTGCCATAGCAAGCCCCAGGTTGACCGGTTCAAGTTTCGGGTCGCCGAAGAGATGAAAAATTGCCGAATTATGTTTGGCATAATCACCATCTCCCATACGGTTGCGTTTGGCGCCTTTAAGGGCTTTGCCCGCAGGTTCCCCGATATCAAATCTGTTCCAGAATCCCTCGGCAAGATACTTACAATAAGGTCCGTAGGAAATTTCTGTGGCTCCGATATAAGCAGAAGCGCCGTTTCTAATGAAAGATTCGGCCATAGTTCTCGAACCCTCCGGGTATCTTCCGGTCAGACATCCATTACAATATACAAGCGGCTGGCAATCAACGGGGTCAAAATCATTTTCCACCTCGTTATAATCAATCACATCCCAGCTGTATTCGCTGCCGTGTCCTGCCAGATGAATTACATCCTTGTTTTGTGCTGCGGTGAAAAATTGAGATTCACTGGGGTCCTCCTGGCCGCTTACAGAGTATCCCTTGGCTTCCATAGCATCGGTAATGTCCCAACGTTCCAGGGTAAAATTGATCCAGGTCGAGCCGCCGCCCGGACCTGAGTTTCGACCGCTGACTACCAAGCCGTTTGACTGGTCGAAATCAACGTCTCCATTGATAATATCGATGCTGGCCTGTATGGGCTGAAGGAGACGCTCGACAGAGTTACCTATAATTCTGCCTGCTGAGAGCTCCGGTGATTTCATATCTCCGCTTGTATTGGCATATTGATTATCAGTATAGTCGATACGTCCGTGGTCGAAGTTAGCTGTAAATGCAGGTATTATCTCTATCTCGCCTACGATTAGAAGGTATCCATTGGATTCGTAATCATCACAAAGTTTCTCTGTCCAGTCGCCGTCACTGGCGAGCAAGGTATCCAAACCGTGCCTGTCGCCGGGCATATCTCCATCGAGAAAGCTGATAATTTCGGCGTGTCCCCGCATATGATGGTCGTTATCGCCGCCTCGGACAACAATTATCTCTTCTTTGGCGACACCATAGAATTCTGCAACAGCAAGCTCATCATTGCTGTGGAAATAGAAGTCGAATGCTGCGACCTCATCGATGTCGTCGCCGGAAGTAACTTTATAAATGCGAATCTGGTCTTCGCTATCGTCGGCAATGACAATTTCAGCATATTCATCTTCCCGCACGTCTCCTACTGCCATCTCATCGGATGATGCCAGGTCTGTTACTGTTTGTGAAGCCAGCAGGGTCCCATCGCCTGCATACACATAGATAATATTAGCCGAGATATCACCTATGATGACCTCATCCAAATCATCGTCCATAACATTTGCGACACAGAACATATCCCCTGACTCGAATGGGCTGTCCCATACTTCGGGCAGGTGCGGATCGAGCACCTGAATTGTGCCGTCTGTATTTGCCACGACAAGCTCGTCATTATCAGGCGCAGATTCAGCGACCATACTGCCGACAGCAAAACCGTCACCAGAGGCAAAATCAGTAGCAAAAGCAGTATATTGTGTGAAGGTCGAAGTGTCATCGTGAAAGCGATATATCGTTGCCCGCCCTTTTTCCGGCAAGGATGGACTATGACCATCGACTACGATGATTTCATCGCGCGGGTCCGTATCAACGGCGGACGTTCCGGCATAGTAATTTCCTATGGCCAGGCCGTCTGCAGAAGCCAATTCTGTTATCTGCAGCGGGAAAACGTTGCCGTCATCTATCTCTATCCATCCAAGCCCGCTGTATCCTTTTATCAGGTCTTTATCATGGTCTGCCAGAAATAATTCTGCACCCCAATCATCGAAAATATCGCCGACGGCAATCTTGTCACCGTTAGATGCTGCAGTCTTGACCAGTCCGTAAGAATAATAATAACCGAACACGGCGCCTCTGTGCGTTGCCAGCTCGGCCATTTTATTAAGCAGGTTATTTACATCAATATCATCATAGTAATTAAAGAGATTCTGGGGGCAGGTAACCATCAGATAGTCCGAATTATGCAAGGCTTCAGCGATAGAATCATCAACCTGCACAGTGCCGACCCACATTGATTCGGATATAGCCTCTTCCCGCAGAATACTGCCGCCGGCCTCTGCGCGATATTCAACATAAGCACCGCTTTGGCCAATGTGGTAATCTTCAACGCCAGGGTACAAGATGGGCACAGCTTTATAGGTGAACGAATAGGATCCGTGCGATGAAACAATTACAGGTTCATTAAATTGAACATCGACATAGCATACCCGCTCATCCGGATCATAATCAGTGGAACTGGTGTAATCACTCGATTCAGAAATTCGAGTCGCCTGAAGACCCGTCAAGGTATCTGTTGCGTGGACAAGCCAAGCGTCGGCCTGCCCATTATTGTTAATTGTACAGGTTACGTTGAAGTAAGTGCTGCTTCGTGAAATTGAGCGAGTGATGTGCAGGTTGGGCATCCGCCGTTCTACACGCATAGTGGCAGTGGTGCTGGTGTATCCGCCTTCGTGACTTTCCGCGCGGGCACGAAGGGTATGGTCGCCGACAGTAAGGCCGCCGACGTTATATGGAAAAGAGTGCAGTTTCACTTGTTCGCTGGATCGGCCGATTTCAACACCATCAAGATACAAAACCACTTCAGCGACGGGTCTTGTTTGAGGAATTATCAGGCCGTGCCTGCCCCAGGGATTTTCCGGCAGGTCAATTAAAGTGAAACCGCCGGGTTCGCTGGCATCGACCTCGATTTCCACATCCTGCGGGGCGGCTGTGTCGCCATCGGTATAAATCCTCCACCACTGGCCGATTAATATCTCTATATCTATATCTGTAGTAGCGAAATCTATAGAGGCCTGGGCCATTTGCGTATTAGAATTATTGGCAGCATCAAGGGCCTCGGCAATTATGGTATGATTTCCATAGAACTGATGCGCCTCGTATTCCATAAAAGCCGGATTCAATAAACAATTGAACGGGGAGGTAAAGTCGGTCAGGATAAGTTTTCCATCCGCCGCCATTTTGAATTTGACCCTATCGACGCCTCTATTGTCGTTGGCATCGGCAGAGAATTGAATCGGAAGGTTGGAATTGACCGTCGTCACCATAGTTACCTGCGGAGCAACAGTGTCTGAGGCTGGATTTGTTTGAAAATATTTATCGCTGCTCTCGACAGTATTGCCGCTGCTGTCGGTTGAGCGAACTACGAAGTGGTAGTTTGTCCCTGCGTTAAGGCTGCTGAGAGTCACCAGATGTGATGTTACCGGAGCAGCGATGTTTAACTCTTTTTCATACTGGCCTGCGTATCTGCTGTAGGCAACGGTGCTGTCACTGGGTTCGTTTGTTGTCCAGGATATATTGGCGGATGATTGTGTAATACCGCTAACTGTAGGGCCGCTGGTGATTAGTGGAGGCACTGAATCGCACTTCCAGGTTTCCTCTCTTTTGTTATTGATTTCGTCAGGCTCGGTGATGATGTTTTTATAGTCAGCTGAAACTTTAACCAAATCCGTCTGCTCAGAGCATTGCCAGCTATATTCGCTGAAGAAACTATTGTATCTGGCTCCTGCTGCTATTGAAACAGACACGGTTTGTGTTGCCACTTTTATATTCTCGATATACAGAGCCGTTTCGTGCCCGGGTGCAGCCGGGCCGTGTCCGATGTTTTTGATTTGATAGTGAATCTGGCCGCCGACTGCCCAGATGTCTGTAACAGCCAGGTCCGGACCCTGTGCCTTTAGCGGGGCGGAAAAAAATAATAAAACTAAATACAGGATTTTTCGATAGTGGAAAATTGATTTTCCGGAAATAAAGATACCAGGTTCTTATTCTGTACTCCCAGTCTGCAGTTTTAAGATAAGCTTCCTGCTGATTGGAAGCACGGTCAAGCTTGTTGTCAACAGTTATCCGCGGTGAAAGGAAAGCCGCCAGATTCTCAATAAATTCAGGCTCTGTCGTCCCTTCACCCTCTTCCCATGATATTGCAAAAAAATTAACTTTGGACATATGCTTTCTTAAGATCCTGCTGTCTCTCTTGAACTTGGCATCATTTATCTGCAGGCAAAGGAGGCTGGAGGCAGCAAAGCTGAAGTTATCGCCCGGGCGGCTGCCATGGCAAGCCCATTGAACAACGTCCCTTACCGTCTCCAGTCTGGGAGGATCGCTTTGCAGTCCTTATTGCAGGCCCTGGAAGCAGGCGCATAAAGTCATTAATCGCAATTAGCTGTCGGAAACGGTTGCAATCTTCGAAAATCACTGGTATGCTTACTTTCACAATCCCTGCAGAAGAGAGTTCCTATGTACCTGGCGATTG
>JBFZBH010000015.1:0-10940 GCA_041308525.1 Phycisphaerae bacterium
TATTCGACAACGTCAAGACATTCTTTCGACGGTTTTAAATATTGGCCAATTGTTATTCTGTCGCAGCCGACATTTCTTAAATCGATAAGTACTTGCTCGACTTCAGAATCGGTTTCACCGAGACCGAGCATAATCGATGATTTAGTCTGAATGTCTTGATAGTGTTCTTTTGCCATTTTTAACAGATTCAGCGAAAGCTTATAATCGGCCCCTTTTCTTGCTATTGGATATAATGACGGGACTGTTTCAATATTATGTGCAAAGACAAACGGCAGGGCATCGCTTAATGTCTCTATAGCTTTTTTCTGGCAGTGACGAAAGTCCGGAGTTAGTATTTCGAATTGCATCTGCGGGCAAAGTTCCCTTACTTTATTGATGCAGTTTCGAAAATGGCCTGCGCCGCCATCTGGCAGGTCATCACGATTGACGCTTGTAATTACGAGGTATCTTAAATTCATTTCTTTGGTCATTTGTGCAAGTTTTGCCGCCTCATTTGAGTCGGGCGGCTGGGGCTTTCCCTTGGGGACTGAACAGAACCTGCATCCTCGTGTGCAGATATTGCCGAGTATCAAAACGGTTGTAGTTCCCCTGTTCCAGCATTCCCCGCGATTAGGGCAGTTTGCATTTTCACAGATTGTCTGAAGACCCAGCGAAGAGAGTATGCCTTCGGTCCGCTGGTAAACTTTGCTTGCTGGCAGGGGCCTGCGAAGCCAGGTCGGCAATTTACGAACAGGTTTTGAATTCGAAGCTGCTTTCATTTGAAAAATGCTTTGTCAATAATTTGCATAATTGTTTTTTTACATCGTTCATTAAATTTTGTTTTCCGGATTCCTCCCGGGCGGCAGTCATTTGGACGCCATCGATACCGCAGGGGACAAACAAATCGAAGATGGAAAGGTCATTGTTGATATTTATCGCCATACCGTGACAGGTCACAAAACGGGACACCTTTACGCCTATCGATGCTATTTTTTTTTCTTTGACCCAAAGGCCGGGCAATCCCTTTTTTCTTTCGCTCGATACGTTTAAGAGTCTCAGCATTTCTATTCCAATATCTTCGAGTTTCCTTATGTATTCGCCGACACTCAGGCCGAAGTTTTGAAGATGAATAATGGGGTAAAAGACAAGCTGGCCGGGATTATGTGCTGTGACGCCACCGCCCCGGCGTGTTCTGATGATATCGATTCCTCTGGCAGTTATTTGGTTCTCGCTTAAAAGCAGTTTGTTTGCCTCGCTTCTGGCTCCGAGAGTAATCACAGCAGGATGCTCGACAATCAAAACGGTATCGGGGATTTTGTTGTGCTGCCTTTGTTCCTGAAGCTGAAGCTGTAAGTCCAGAATTTTTCGATAATCCGAGAGGCCGCAATCGATAATTTGAAGGGATTTTTTTTCTGTTATTACTGACACTATTGTTACCTATTTTATGTTAAAAGCGTTTTCGACGGCTTCCTGAAGCACCTCTGAAACGGTAGGATGCGGAAAACAGATATTGGTAAATTTTTCCTGAGTCCCGATGATTGTCCTCGCTGAAACAACTAATTCAGTAACCATTGGCCCTGCCATTGTGATGCCGATTATTTTATTTGTTTTCCTGTCTCTGATGGCCCGTGCCTCGCCTGCTGTCTCGTTTAGAGCGACACTTCTGCCATCGGACCTGAAAAATCCTTTTCCTACGGCGATATCGAGACCTTCTGCCTTGCACTGTTGTTCTGTTTTCCCGACGCCGGCGACCTCCGGGAACGTAAAAATTGCTCTCGGTATTAAAGAATAATCATACATTTTTTCATTTTCGCCAAAAATATTTTTGGCGGCGATTTCTGCTTCGGCTGTAGCTCCATGGGCAAGGAAGCTTGTGCCTATACAATCGCCAACTGCGTAAACGCCTGGGACATTAGTCTGGAATTTATCATTTACCTTAATTGCAGAACCATTCATTTCCAGGTTTAATGCATTTATTATTTCCTTATCGCAATGAGCTTTTCTTCCTACAGCCACGAGCACCTTTTCGGCAGTGATTTCCATACCGTTTTGAAGAAAAGCTTTTGCAGGCGAGGTTGAAGTATCAACAGACACAACTTTTTGTTCCGTGAAAACCTCTATCCCGATTTTTTTGAATTCCCTTTCCAGAAGTCTTCCCACCCAGCCATCTTCTCTCGGCAGGAGGCCTGAAAGTGCCTCGATGATTGTCACCTTAGTTCCCATAGCTGCATAAAAGCAGCCTATTTCGCAGCCGATAAATCCGCCGCCGATTATCAGCATTGATTTGGGTATTTCCAAGAGCGAGAGGACCTCTGTGCTGCTGATGATGGTTTTGCCGTCGAACCGGAAAGCAGGTATCTCTATTGGCTGTGAACCTGTAGCGATGACGAGGTTTTTTGTCTGCAGTTCAACAAGACCATTTGAAGTTTGCGCTTTGATATGGTTCGGAGAATCTACGATTGCTGTGCCGCAGATTAGATTGACCTTGCTCGCACTGATTGAAGTTGCCATTCCCTTGCGAAAATCTGCCACTATTTTGTCTTTTCTCTGCTGGATTTTTGACCAGTCGGGCGATGCTGATGGTATGTTAATGCCCATCTGGTCGGCCTTTTTAGCCTTAAGCAGAGTTTCAGCCGAAGCTAAAAGCACCTTTGTCGGTATGCAGCCCCAGTTGAGGCATACACCGCCAAGATATTCTTTTTCAATCAGTGCAACTTTGGCACCCCTTTGTGCACACCTTCTTGCAGCCCTGGCGCCACCGGGCCCGCCGCCAATCACAACTATATCGAAATTGTCAGCCATTATTTTTACCTCATATCAGGATATTTCCTTTTTTTTAGAATGGCGGTAGTATAACACAAAATAACTTTTCTGTTAAACTTTTTGCTATTCGGATTTGCATTGTTGTTGCAATATTGCAATACAATGGAATTGGTTGGTTAATTTTCTTTTGCAATGCTGGTATGGGCGGCGTCGAACATTCGGACAGAGCCGGTATCGAGCTGGACAATCAGGCCCTTTTCCGGGTCAATGCCGATGCAGGTGCCGCAAAATTTTCTGCTGTTATAAATTAAATGCACCCTGTGATGAAGCTGAATACTCAGCGATTTCCATTCTTCTATGACTTTTATGCTCTTTTTTTCTGCTGTTTGAAGCCAGTGCTCCATTGACCAAAGAAGTCTTTTGGCGACAAAGTTTCTGTCTGTGAATGTTCCGGATTCGATATCGATACTTGTAGCTGTTTTTCGCAGCTGGTCTTCAAAATCATTTTTTTTCTGATGACAGTTTATGCCGATTCCGATTATGTAAGCTTTATGGTTTTTAATATTTTTAGATTCTACAAGAATTCCACCCACTTTTTTACCGTTGAGGATAATATCATTCGGCCATTTCACTCTCGCATTCGGACCAATTGCCTGTGCTGCTGCTACAGCACACACAAGCGAAAGCATATCCGGTTTTATGCTGCATTTGGTAAGGACGAACGAGCAGATGACACTGTCATATTTGCCTGTAATCCATTTATTGCCGGCTCTTCCGCGGCCTTTTGTCTGCTCTTCTGCAAAAATAGTTAACCCGTCGTTATTTTTGTTTTTTGCATATTCAGCAGCGACATCATTCGTGCTGGAGGTGGATTTATAAACGATGATTTGCGAGCCTATCCACTTTGTGCCAAGGCCTTCTTTTATTTTGTCAACATCGAGCAGGTCGCTTCTTCGCATAGTGATTGTTACCTGTCCAGCCCGATATCAACAGCTCTTGCTGAGTGAGTAATTGAACCGACAGCAATACGGTCAACGCCGCAGTTGGCAATAGCAGAAACATTGCCAAGCGAGATGTTGCCGGATGCCTCCAGGAGGGGGCCTTTTTTGCCGCACATCTTGTTTCTCATCTCGACAGCATGCTTTAGCTGCCATTCGCCCATATTGTCCAGCAGCACGATATCTATGCCGGGAATCTTGAGGACATAGTTGAGCTGGTCATCAACATGGTCAACCTCTACTCCGATGAATTTGACCCCTTTTAATTTTCTTGATTTGGCGATAATCTTCGAGAGTTTCGGATAGAAATTTTTTCCAAGGTGTGCGAGGTGATTATCTTTGATAAGAATACCATCGTATAAGCCGAGGCGGTGATTATGTCCGCCGCCGCACCTAACTGCATATTTTTCAAGGATTCTCCAGCCGGGCGTGGTTTTTCTCGTGTCGTAAATCTTTGCCTTTGTTCCCTCCACTGCCTTGACAAATTTACTGGTGGTTGTTGCTATGCCGCTTAGCCTCTGAAGAAAATTAAGAATGATTCTCTCTGCGCTGAGCATAGAAGACAGGGGACCTTCAATCGAGGCAATCTTTTTGCCGATACAGGCATGCCTGCCGTCTGTTACGAAAACTTTCAGTTTGAGCCTCTTATCGAACTGCTTTAATATCTCCCTGACAACATCCATTCCGCAGACGGTAATTTCTTCCCTCGAGACGATGTTTGCCTTCGCCCTGGAATTGTCCGGGCAAATCAGCCTGCTTGTTATGTCGCCGGTACCGATGTCTTCGGATATTGCTATTTTGATTAACGGGATGACTTTTTTCATATCGAGTTTTGGCATCTTTTGTTCTATCTTTCAAAATGAATTGAAATCTTAATTGTTTTTATTATGCTTTCCTGTTCCTCTTATTCTATCCTTAAACCTTTTCTTGGCCATGGCCTTTTTTTGCTTTGATTCGATAATCAAAAGCTCCGGCAGATCCCGTAATTCGCTAAGCTGGTCACGCAGCAGGGCGGCCTTTTCGAAATCCAGCGCCCCGGCAGCCTCGAGCATCTCGGATTCTATCTGGTTGGCAAGCTCGGTCTTTTCATACTCTGTCTCATTGAATCTGACGGCCTCTCGGGCGGTCTGCCTTGCCTTGACCATTTCTGCGAGGCTTTTGCGTATTTCCTTCTTTATCGTCTGAGGTGTAATATTATGGTCCTGATTATATTTGATCTGAATTTTACGCCTCCTGTTGGTTTCGTCAATAGCTTTCTGCATCGATGCGGTGACTACATCCGCATATAAAAATACCGTCGCATCGACATTTCGGGCCGTCCTGCCTATCGTCTGAATGAGTGAAGTTTCGCTTCGCAGGAATCCTTCCTTGTCTGCATCCAGAATTGCAACGGCAGATACCTCAGGCAAATCGAGTCCTTCTCTTAGAAGATTTATACCGACAAGCACATCGAATTTACCTGTGCGCAAATCGCGAAGTATCTCGACTCTTTCCAGTGTTTCAATCTCGCTGTGAAGGTATGTGCACTTAAATCCCTTTTTCTTGATGTAGTTGGAGAGGTCCTCAGCGGTTTTTTTTGTCATTGTTGTCACGAGAACTCTTTGCTTAGCTGCGACACGTTTTTCAATCTCGCCGAGCAGATGCTCAACCTGTGTCCGTGCTGGATATACGAAAATCTGTGGGTCAACCAGCCCGGTCGGTCTGATTATCTGTTCAACAACTTCGTTGCTGCATTTTTCCATCTCGAACGGTCCGGGTGTCGCAGATACGAAGATGACCCTGTTCCACATCTGGTTAAATTCCTCGAACCGCAAGGGCCTGTTATCGAGTGCGCTTGGCAGCCTGAAACCGTGCTCAATCAGGACCGATTTTCTGCTTCTGTCGCCTGCCCACATTGCCCGAAGCTGCGGTAACGTAACATGTGATTCGTCAATAAAAAGCAGAAAATCGCTGGGGAAGTAATCTATCAGAGTATATGGTCTTGCTCCCGGAGGCAGGCCGGAGAGGTGTCTCGAATAATTCTCAATTCCGCTGCAATAGCCGACTTCCTGGAGCATCTCTATATCATACATCGTCCGTGCCTGAAGTCTTTGGGCTTCCAACAGTTTTCCCTGCTCGCGGAATTGGGCAAGCCGCTGGTCGAGCTCCGCTTTTATGCTTTCTACCGCGCTGGCAATCCTGTCTGCAGGCATTATGTAATGCTGGGCGGGGTATATAAATACCTGCTGTTCTTCTGCCAGCAGTTTTGCTGATACAGGATTTATATAACTGATTTTTTCAACACGGTCACCGAAAAATTCAAATCGCACCGCAAAGGTTTCATAGGATGGGTACAGCTCTACCACATCGCCCCGGACCCTGAATGTGCCCCTCTGAAAATCGATATCGTTTCTGGAGTACTGCAGGTCAGCAAACCTGCCAAGCAGTTCGTTTCTATCCGCCACATCGCCTGCTCTTACAGCTACTACAGATGCCTTGTAATCTTCTGGTGAGCCCAAGCCGAATATGCAGGAAACAGAAGCTATGATAATCACATCCTCCCTCGTTGAAAGGCTCGTTGTTGCCGACAACCTTAGCCTGTCGAGGTCGGCGTTTTTCGATGCGTCCTTTTCGATATAAATGTCCCGCTGGGGGATATAGGCTTCAGGCTGATAATAATCGTAATAGCTGACAAAATACTCAACAGCGTTTTGAGGAAAAAGTTCCTTGAATTCCTCATATAACTGGGCAGCGAGGGTCTTATTATGAGATATGACCAGAGTGGGCCGGTTGACCCGGTTGATGACATTTGCCATTGTAAAGGTCTTGCCTGAACCGGTAACGCCCATCAGGGTCTGGTATTTTTTGCCGGACTGAAGACCTTCCAGAAGCTTTTCTATCGCCTGCGGCTGGTCGCCCGATGGCTTAAAATCGCTATGTATTTTGAATCTTCCCATTCTTTTACTTATAGCCTTTTCATTTTTCCATATTTTAGCCGATAATCCTTATGGTTGCATTGTTTTTTAAATCTATTATGCCGACGAAATTGTTTTTTCGCAGGAGATGAATTATGAAGCTTAATAAAGTTTTCCCGGTATTATTGATTATACTTGCCCTCGCAGCGGTTCTTTATCTGGCACGGGGGTTCTATTACGGCAGCAAGACCATTCACGACCTTCTTGTTGAGAATAAGAAGCTCAAATCGGCCATCACAAACCTTACAACCGAAGAACAGATTGGCTATGCGAAGGTCGTATCTCAGGAGGTCAAGGATAGTAATCTTTATACCACTATTAAGTTCGTCGAGACTGCCCGAAACGACAAGAATACCAAAATCCTTGAAAAGGAATGCACAATAGAAGGCGACATAGTCCTTTTCGATGCCTTGATTGTCAAATTCAGCGATAAGATGGTTATGGACGGCAAGGAAAAGGCGATTTATCTTTGGCGAAGGATATATGGTGAAAAGATGACACCGCAGAATGGCTTTCTCATCGAAGAGACCGGCAAAGAGCCTGTCCGGTACAATGACCTGCTGAAATTTTTGCCTCAAAAGGAAAAGGATTTGTTCTGGTCCAATATCTGGGACCTTGCTAATGATAATGAAAAACTCAAAGAATATGGCATTACAGCTGTTTACGGAAACGCCGTTTATAATAAGCTGACAAAGGGTAAGGTCTATATCTTCAAAATATCATCGACAGGCCAGTTGTATCCCGAAGTCATTCCAGAAATGTAACGAGAATGAAAATCAGTTATGTTCTCAATTGGCTGTTTTTCTTTGAAAAGCTACTGTACATTTTTTCTTGCTTATATCCTGGCGCTGGTTTAAAATTATTTTATTCGTTTTTCACCATAATTGTGGTTTTTGACGTTTGATAATTTTCTGAGGAATGAAACATGAACATTGAGGCTTTTCTGTTATGTGATGCTGCGACAGATCAGCAGGGGAAATTGAATGTTTTGGGGGCTTTTGACAATATTTATGCCAGGCAAGTGCCTGCAAAACATCCGGCATGCGCTGTCGCATCAAGAATAAGGTTTGAAAGAATCGAGCAAGGTGAACATTCCATAAGGATTGATATCATTGACTTCGACGGAAAGAGCATCGGGCCCAAATTAGACGGCAAGATATCTGTGAAGGTCGCTGATAATGTAGATTCTTCGGTCGTCAATATTATTTTAAATATCCAGGGACTGGAGCTTAAAAATTTCGGACAATACAGGATTGACCTGGCAATCGACGGCAGAATAGAAGCATCGCTCCCTTTGCGTATAGTCAAAATTCCAGATTCTGCCTGATATTCGAGTTCCGGCAACCAATTTACTAAAGCATTTTACTCATAGACCCGTATGCTCTTATACTGTTTTACCAACCTATCGGCTTGTCTGAATCCCATTTTCCTGTTAATCTGTTCGCGGAAAGAATTTTAGGTCCTGATGAGCAAATACCAATCTGACAATTTGTTTGGTGAAAAACTGACCGATGTCTGTGCAGGCAATCATATCATTCGTGTCGCATTCGATGCGGGTGTTGATGCAGAATTCGATTATCTTGTGCCGGATGAGCTTTGGCCAGTTGGAATCGGACAGAGGGTTGAAGTTCCTTTCGGCAGGAAAAATAAAAAGCAGACAGGTTTCTGCGTTCAGGCAGGCATTCCGCCGGAAAAGTCATTTATAAGTGTTTCCAAAGCAAAGAAGCTGAAGGTTGTTTTGTCTGTGGTCGATAAGGAGCCTTTATTAGACGGGCATCTTTTTTCTCTTGCCCAATGGATTAGCAGCTATTATGTCTGTCCTCTCGGAATAGTCCTTTCTGCTATGGTTCCGGCAGCGGTTAAAAAGGGCACCGGGATAAAGAAAGAAAAGCTCATTTATCTTGCCCCGGACTTCGAGAAGCTTGCCGAAAAGATAAGAGGGAGCAAACAAAAGAAAATTGTTGCATTGCTTAAAGAGCTTGGGGCGTTTGCGGCTGAATCAGCAGTCGAATTGCAGGGCATTCTTGCAGAAACAAGCAGCACCATTGCTCCTGTAGATAAATTGGCCCAGCAAATGATTATAAAGACAATTTACAAAGAGGTATTCAAATCTTTGCCGGTGATTCCTCCTGGTATGATGATACAGCAGCAGTCAGTAACGCTAAATGATGACCAGAAAAATGCCCTCGAGCATATAAAACAAAAATTGGATTCGGGAAAATTTTCTGTAACGGTTCTCTTCGGAGTAACCGACAGCGGCAAAACAGAGGTTTATATAAGGGCCATCGAGGAGGTTTTAAAAAGAGGTAAAAAAGCAATAGTCCTGCTTCCAGAAATAGCCCTTACCGCCCAGACTGTTCAGAGGTTCAGCAGCCGCTTTGCAAATATTGCGGTTATGCACTCTGGCCTTAATGCTTCCCAGAGAAATGCCCAGTGGCAGAAAATAAAAAATGGGCAGGCCGATGTTGTTATCGGAGCCCGCTCAGCAGTTTTTGCGCCGCTGCAGAATTTAGGTTTGGTTGTTGTCGATGAGGAGCACGAACCGAGCTATAAACAGGACAATGCACCGCGATATAATGCCCGCGATGTTGCTGTAAAACGTGCTCAGCTTGCGGATGCCCATTGCATATTGGGAAGTGCCACACCGTCTCTTGAGACGCTGCACAATTGCCAGGCCAAAAAACATTTTGCAATAGTGCGGCTGCCGAAGAGAGTGATGGGAAGCTCGTTTCCTGAAATGAGGCTTGTAGATTTGAAGACAAGCCCTCTTACAGGAAAAGGGCTTGACCTTATAAGCAAGCCTCTCGCGGAGCAATTAAATATTGTTCTCGAGAGAAAAGAGCAGGCGATTTTGCTATTGAACAGGCGAGGATACAGCAATTTTGTTTTTTGCCCATCCTGCAAATACACGCTTCACTGCCGAAACTGCGATGTCACCCTGACATTCCATAAAATGCGAATTGGAGATAAAGGAAGATTTGAGACAATTCTGGGAAAACACATCAGTACCGGCAGCGCTGTCTGTCATTATTGCGGCTCGCAGACCCTTGTGCCGGAAAAATGTCCGTTGTGCGGTGCATCTTTTATTATGATCGGCTTTGGCTCGCAGCGGCTCGAGGAAGAGGTAAAGGTAAAATTTCCCAATGCTGTTGTCGCCAGGGTCGATAGTGATTCGATGGCAGGGGAGGATTATTACCGGCTGTTGAAGGATTTCAGTGAAGGAAGAATAAATATCTTGGCTGGCACTCAGATGCTCGCCAAAGGCCTGCACTTTCCTAATGTCACTCTCGTCGGCATTATAAGTGCCGATACGAGCCTTTACCTTCCTGACTTTCGTGCGAATGAAAGGACATTTCAGTTAATAAATCAGGTTGCCGGAAGGGCGGGCCGCTGTGAAAAAAAGGGTGTGGTGTTTGTCCAGACCTTTTTACCTGACCAGCCTGCTATTAAATTCGCTATGACAGGAAATTTCGACGGCTTTATTGAGGAGGAATTGAAACACCGCAAGACCTGCCATCTGCCGCCGTTCTGGAGACTTGCTTCTATTGTGTTAATGGACCAGAAGTTCGACATGCTGGAATATGCAGCTAAAGAGCTGAGAGAATTAATAGATTCGATTCTCCATCAGAATAATCTCGAAGCTATTGTTCGAGGCCCTATGCCTGCAACTATAAGCCGGATTCAGCGATTTCACAGGATGCAGATTATTGTTCAGGCACAGACGCCGCAGATTTTACAAAGGCTGTTCGATTGCCTGCGAAGACATGAAATAAAAACTTCGACGAAGATTATCATAGACATTGACCCTGTTCATTTATTATAGCTTGCAATTGGAATGAGTAATTGTTATTTTACTGTCCATTTAGAGGTATCTTTGCTGAATTGTTAGTTTTGCCCGGGGCGTAGCTCAGCTTGGATTAGAGCGCTTGGTTCGGGACCAAGAGGTCGGTGGTTCAAATCCACTCGCCCCGATTTTTTTATAAGCTGCAATAACAATCCTCTCGAGGTTACAGCCAATAGAGAAAGAAATAGTTCTCAAAAATATTCAACTCTTGAAAAAAGTTTATGCGACTCATAATAAAAAAAAGAGTCCAATATTTATCAAAATCCTTTTAATTCTTCATTATAGTTGGTCTGACTTTGTTGTTTATAACTTACGTTTTCTTAACAGACCAATAGCACCAAGACCAAGCAATGCCAGCGTAGCCGGTTCGGGAATAACCTGAACATGAGTCCAGATTCCGTG
>JBFZBH010000016.1:0-10870 GCA_041308525.1 Phycisphaerae bacterium
CTCATCTTATCTGCCGGCGTCATATATCACCTTTCCATATTTATTTGCCGGGTAGGCAATTCCCCCTATAACATTTTTGCTTTCTTCGAACCTTTCAGCAGTCATTACAATAATATCAAACGGGTAGCCAAGCCCTCGCACAGCCTCACGGATACGAACACTTTTCGTGCGGTCATTGCAGGGTGAAGATTCGAGCACCAGCAAGTCGATGTCGCTATCCTTTGTCATTTTTCCACTGGCCGCAGAACCAAAAAGAATAATCCTCTGCGCTCTGCTTACAGCCAGAACACGCTCAACTATCTCACTTATAAGTGACTGGTTAATTCCCATAAATGCACCATTATACAAATCAATGGGCAAAGATTAAAGACTTCACCCAATATTTTCGTATCTGTTATGCTAACAAAGGCTCAAGCATTGAAAAAGGTCGTGTTTAATTTAAAAGTTTCGTTCGACGAAGCCGGTGTATCCTGTTCTGAAACTGATTATGCATTCAAGGCTTTTTTAATCCAGTCCCTGATTTTGCCAGCTTCCTCTTTTGCCTTAATAGCAGCAGCTTTATCATAATTAGCCGGCCAGTGGACAGGATAGCGCGTATCGATATAAAAAGCATTGAGAAATAGACAGGCATCCAGCAATTGCTGAACGTCAGGGTTTTTTTGCCTGCAAATCTCAAGTAATTCTATGAGATTATGAACTGCCCTAAACTCCAGCTTGTTGGCAATTATAAATGTCTTTAGAAATTTCTCTGCTGACTGCTGAAAATGAAAACATAATTGTGCAAAATATTCTGAATCCTCGATATTTGCACAGGCAAACCCGTAATCTTCCTCGGCTTTTTTAAGCCATTCTTTGGCAATTTCAGGCAGCGGCATAAAGCACTTTCCCTTCCTTGAGGATATTTTCAACGAACGGGTCGCCCAATTTCAGACGTTCCTCAAGCTCCTGCGGCTTATACACAATAAAATCAGTTGCCAGCTTGTATTTAATAAGTGCATCGAGCTGGCGAATCCTGTCCACGCCAAGCTCAGGAACATCATTCTTCACAATGAAAAAATCGATGTCTGATGATTGTTTTATCTCTCCGCGAACCAAAGAACCGAAAAGAATCACCTTTTGGGGCTTATACAATCGTATAAGCTGGTCCAAAATACTTTTTATTTCTTCATCAAAAAGCTTTCTCGATACCATTCTTGATTAACCGTATTATTAAAACTTCATTTATTATAGTAATTCGGCCAAACTAATCCAGATATTAAAAGTTTCGCTCGACGAAGCCGGTGTCAATCTTGCTTTTGACGAAAAGATTGTGCGAAAGGATTGCCCTGCAGGCGGGTATCGTGGTCTTAATCGGCTCAATAATAAACTCATCGAGCGCCCTTTTCATTGTTGTAATCGTCTCCTCGCGCGTCGGCCTGTGCACAATCAGCTTTGCTATCATAGAGTCATAATTTTTCGGGACGACATAATCCTGATAAACGTGCGTATCAAGCCTGACAGCCGGCCCGCCCGGCGGTATATATTTTTCGATTTTGCCCGGACAGGGTGCAAAATTATTTGCCGCGTCTTCCGCATTGATTCTGCATTCCATCGCACAGCCTCTATGATGAATGTCACGCTGGTCAAACTTCAGCTCTTCGCCTGCAGCAATTCTTATCTGTAATTGAATCAGGTCACAACTGGTTACCATTTCCGTAACAGTATGCTCGACCTGTATACGTGTATTTACTTCGATGAAATAAAAATCTTTTTCCTTGTCCAAAAGGAATTCGACAGTTGCAGCACTGTCATACTTTGCCTCTTCGATTAATCTTTTTGCCGCTGTGCAAAGCTCTTCCCGTGTTCTATCGTCAAGCACAGGACAAGGCGACTCCTCAATCATCTTTTGATGCCTTCGCTGTGTCGTGCAGTCCCTCTCATAAAAATGCAGGACAGCCCCCTTTTTGTCTGCCATTATCTGGACTTCCACGTGCCTTGGCTCAGTGATATATTTTTCGAGGTAAACCGAGCTGTTGCCGAATGCAATTTGTGCCTCTGATTTCGCAGAGGCAAGAGCTTGTCGAAAACTAATATCATTATGCGCAAGCCTCATCCCTCTGCCGCCGCCGCCTGCTGCTGCCTTTACGATGACAGGATAGCCTATTTTTTCTGCAAGCTTAATCGCCTCAGTTTCATTTTCAATCGCACCATCGGAACCCGGCACCACAGGCACATCGACTTTTTGTGCAAGCTTTCTTGCTGCGACCTTATCGCCAAGAAGTTTCATCGCCTCGACCGGGGGACCAATGAATTCTATTCCGCAATCCTTGCATATCTGCGCGAACTCGGCATTCTCAGCAAGGAAGCCATAACCCGGATGAATCGCCCCGACATCAGCAATCTCAGCGGCACTGATTATGCGCGGAATGTTCAGATAACTTTCAGCAGGGTTTGCAGGCCCGATGCATATTGCCTCGTCTGCGCGCTTCAAATAAGCTGCATCCTTGTCGGCCTCCGAATAAACTACAACCGCCTTTATCCCAAGCTCATGACAGGCCCTGATTATCCGAAGGGCTATCTCACCGCGATTTGCTATCAGTATTTTCGAAAACATTTATTTCCTCGTATTCCAAAAACCGTAATACATCTGCCGGTTTTTTTAAGATTGTTTGCACTTGGGCCTATTCGGGTTTAACCTTAAAAAGGGGCTGCCCGTATTCGACCGCCTGGCCGTTCTTCACCAGTATCTGGACTATTGTGCCGCTTATTTCCGCCTTTATCTCGTTCATCACCTTCATTGCCTCGACGATGCAGACAACAGACTGATGCTCCACCTTCGCGCCGACCTCGACAAACGGTTCCGAATCCGGGCTTGGCGCTGAGTAGAAAGTTCCGACAAGCGGCGACTTTATCTGCTCAAGTCCGGTTTCCTGGACAGGCGCTGCCCCTGCCGGCTGACCTGTAGAAGGCACAGCGGGAGCAGCAGGATGAACTGAGCCGGCTGGATGCGGCATCATTATCGGTATCGCACCAGCAGGATTCACCGGCGCCGAGCGCTTTAATGAAATCTTTTTATCCCCCCGCTGTATTTCCACTTCAGCCAAATCATTTTCTTTCATTATCTGTATAAGCTGCTGTATATCGGGCAATTCTTCTCTGTCTTTGCGCCCCATTCGATAACCCTTTCAAAATATTGTGTAAAATCCTTTCGGTGAGGTCTGGCCCGGGACTGCTTTTGCTGCACAATTATAATCATTAACGGCCCCTTTGCAAACATTTTTCCTGCGAATCAACAGATGTGAGGGAATTGACACTTTTTTTAATATTATTTGAAAATGCTTGAAATTATGCAATAGAGATGTGTAATATAGTGCAGCATATGAGGATTCAACATATGATATTGGACAAATTATTATGGAATGGCAGCGGACTCCCAGAAAATAAATAAGCCTGCTTGCCAATTTTGGCTCGAACCAACAATTTGAAGGATTGTTTAAACTTTAAGGAACAAATTGATACTTAAACTTATAAAGGGCATAATTATGGTGCTTTCAACTTTTAGAATGAAATTAATAGTTATAGTTTTCATTGTAAGCTCAATTTTTGTACAGGTAAAAGCCCAATCGGTTTTAAGGTCGTATGCAAAGACTATAGGCGAGGCAATGCCGGAAAGGATTTTCCGCTTATATAGATATTGGCCCGATACAGCTGCAATATCAAAGAATCAACAAATATCAGGTAAAGAAAACCCCAGAATAGCGATGATAAACAAAGATAGCATCGAGTGGATTGAAAAAGTCTTAGACCCAAATTGGCTGCCGAAGGATAAGAAATATATTAAAGATAATCTTGTTATTGTCCGCAAAGAATTTAATGATGTTAATGTGACTTGCGTGCAATGGGATAGAAACGGATATAATGTTAAGGTCTCCCAGACAGCAAGTATCATATCGATTAAGTTCATACCTTTGAAAAGTCAGAGCCTCGGAAAAACCACACAAGAAAAAACGGAATATGCAAAGTTATTGGCTAAACAAATCTTTGCCGATAACGGAATTCGCAAAGGAATTCGTTTTAGTAAAAATATTCAAGGCGAAACGGTAAAGACCCCTGTTATGGTGCCGGTACAAAATCTTAAAGTTAAAATTATTAATTTTTCTTTTCATCCGGAATTGGTCCGGCAATTTGACGATGGGGTCATCGGGGAAGCCGCATCAATACAAGATGAAGGGGTCAACTTGAAATCGGTGGATGGAAACGAAGTTGACTATGAAAACAGGGAAGATAATGCAAACTGGGATATGACACGATATTCCTGGGGATATTGGTGGAGAAATGTATGCTGGTGGAATGACGGAAAAAGCGTCGGATTCTTCGCACTTAAAAGGGAATCAGGTCCTATTGCCATTGATTACTGGAGCAAACTTGATGAAATGTAGTTTGAGAAAAAATATACTTAAGCAGCATAAACACCTTGTTGTGATTATTACAAAAGCCTTATCTACAGGCTACAGGACTTCGAGGCCGACGACGGTAATGTCATCGATTTCCGCGTATTCGATATGCTGGCTCTGGATATTAATGTTGAATTCATCAACCATAGCGGCTATAGGCAGGTCCTTTATCTGGCAGAACCTCGAGTCGAAAATAAAACCTGTCTGGTCATCGAATTTTCCGATGAATCTTTCGGCCCCGTCGGAATACAACAGGAACTTATCGCCCTTTTGAAGCTGGATATTCATCTGCGGAAAGACCGCTTGCTCGAAAACTCCAATCAGCGGTCCGGGTGTCTGGGGCTGCAGCGGCAGCTCGCTGCCGCGTATTAAAATCGGATACGGATGGCCGCCGCGGGCAATAGTCATCTCGAGCGTCTCGGTATTTAACAGGCAGTAGCAGCAGGTAACGAACTGATTGGCTGTAAGCTTCAATTCCGTTATCTTCATATTCAGGTTCATCAGAACTTCCTGCGGCGAGAAAATCCGGTAAGCATTTATGGCGGTCTCTTTCATCACGATTGCCTGCTTAAAAAATACCGTAAGCAGCGCCGCTGGTATCCCGTGGCCGACAACATCTGCGATATAGAAACCGATGTGCGTTTCATCTATGCGAGCGACATCGAACATATCGCCGGAAACCACCTGTGCAGGCAGAAAAAGAGACGACCACCGGACCTTGTCTGTGTTGGGAAGAAACTTCGGAAGAAAATCTCTCTGGACCTGCCCTGCCATCAGAAGCTGCTCGGCAATATTGTTGACAAATGTCTCGGCATTCGAAAACGGTCTTGGAAGCTCGACATCTATCTGCGGCAACTCTGGGGTCATCAGCTCTTCGTGATTCATAATACGTCTCTTAAAAAAGCAAATACAATCCGATTATTTCAGCCTAAGGACCGAAAACAGTGTTCTTTCAGCTAAGATAATTTCGGATTGATAAGGCAGGCACTTTGCAGGCAATATACTTTATAGGCAAACAGGCAGTAAAATCAGGGAAATTTTCAAATCCTGCTGGAAAATCGGCGAAAAAACAGCATTTAACGAACTGAAAAGACCTATAATATTGAACAGAATCCTCTTCTCCAAAGGCGTTGTTAAAATGGTCTTACCTGGCAAAAATTGCCGAGCCTATCCGCAAAATCGTCGCGCCCTCCTGAATTGCGATTTGATAGTCCGAGCTCATCCCCATGCTCAGTTCTGTAAAATGCGGGCCGACAATTTTCTCACCCTTCATCTCGATAAACAGCTCACGCGTCCGCACGAAACAATCCCGGATAACATTTTCATTATGAGTCAGCGGCGCCATAGTCATCAAACCGACAAGCTTCAAATTCGGCAGTGTCTCTATCTGCTCAGCAAGGTGTGTCGCCGCGGCTATGGGGACACCGTATTTTTGCGGCTCCATCGACGAATTGACCTGCATCAAAATCTGCGCCGTAATATTCAGCTTCGAAGCTGTGCTGCTGATTTCCTCCGCAAGCCGAAGCGTATCGACAGAATGCACCAGACTGACAATCGGGAGGATCTGGCGGACCTTGTTGCGCTGAAGATGACCTATCATATGCCAACTGACCGCTTTGGGCATCTTCTGGTCATCTTTTTGCTGATTTAGAAATTCCTCCACCTGGACGGCGACCTTTTTTAGCTGCTGGGCGCGATTCTCCCCGAGGTCAGTGAGGCCCAGGCGAATAACCTGCTCGATTTCACTTATGTCCGCCGACTTTGTCACCACCACAAGCTTTATCTCGGATGGATTCCTCCCTGTTTTTTCACAAACGGAATTAATATTTTCCGTGACCTGTTTGATTCGTTCTGAAATCTTCGGCATAAAAAACGACCCGCACAACTAACAATACACTCACAGCTTAAGGTATCAATTCATCCGCAGATTCGCCAGTGTAAAAATTCGACCTATACTAACAATTTTAATGATTTTGTTTTTCTGTCAAGAGAAAAAGGCTGAATGTGATACTTCAGGTAAGCAAAAATTAAGTAAAAACCTCCTATTTCCAAATACAGGCCTGAATTGAAGCAAAGCCCTCTTGATTGCCCGGCGGGCTTAAGATTGGGGTTTTTTCTATGAAAAACCCCTTATTTTAGGGCCTTTGGGATGTTTGTTTAAAGTTTTATGCCCATTTTAGCCAATATATTTTGAGTAACAAAAAAATAAAAAATTGTCTTGCATTTACTGTAAAAAAATGCTATATTACAATTAAATGTGAATGTGGAATGCATTTGAGGATATACATTGACGGGGCGGTGTGGAAATATTTTTGTACGGATGCTTGACAGGAACTAAATAGAAGGTATAGTTCTGATACGCTCTTTTAAATCTGATTATTGCTGCTTTCAGCAGCTTCCGAACCTCGGCGAGGCAGCGTGGCATGCCGGTTTCCCCCCCAGCCGGTCCCACCACCTCGCCTTTTTTATTTCCCAAAATTACCCGATGTTAAAACAGGCAAAGTCGGCGATTTGTAACCTATACAGGAAATGCTGACACAGTGACATTTTCTGTCACTCTTCTGCTCCCTTTTGAAAATCTGCTTTTCAGGATTGTTTTTTCGAAATTGTCAATCTGGGAAAAATAACAAGAAGAAGAAAGACGCAAATCAGGCCTAAAACAAAACCATAGATAAAAGTATATTGCGGATTATACCTTCCGAGCAATCCTGCGATAAGGCTTGCAGGCAGCGCCATCAGGCCGCAAAATGTATGATACACTCCAAGGGCGCTGGACTTCAGTTCAGGGCCGGACAAATCCGCTATGAACGCCCGCTGGGTCGAATCGACCGAAGCAATGAAAACGCCGTATAAAATAAACAGGATTACAAAAACACCTAACGTTTTTGAATAAATAAAACCGAAGCAAACAGCCGCGAAAATAAAATAGCCGAACAGTATCACCTTCTGTTTGCCGATTCTGTCAGAGAGAAATCCAAGCGGGGCCGACAGCACAGCCGCTGTTATATTGTAAAGCACATAAAGCAAAACAGGCATCGTCAATGATAACCTGTCTTTGAAAAACTCTTTCGACCGCGCCACGAAAAACATATAGTTGAAATTAGCCAGAGCAAAGACTGAGGATACAAGTATAAATGCCTTTAGGCTGGATGGAAAATTTTTCATCCCGGACCAGAGCTTCCTCTCCTCTTTTTTCGTTGGATCTTCTTTTACAAATATGAGCGGAACCAGGCTGATAAACGAAAGTGCCGCAGATATTAAAATGATTGTTTCGAATTTAAGGGCGAAATACTGCAGCATAATAAAAACCGAAATCGAGCCTAACATCGCCCCGAAAGTATCCATCGCCCGGTGTATTCCGAAGCCCGCCCCTTTTCGCTGGTGCATCGATTCAGCAATAATCGCATCACGCGGTGCTGTCCGAAGCCCCTTGCCGACCCGTTCGAGTGATGAAAAGAGAACAGCCGTTCTGAATGTATTTGACAATCCCAAAAGAAATTTGAAAACTGCAGATGTGAAATAACCCGAAAAGACAAAAATTTTTTTTCTGCCCGTCCTGCCCGCCCAATAGCCGCTGAAGATATTCAAGATGCTCGATATGCTGTCTCTGATTCCGCCGACAACACCCAGAGACATCTGCCCGCCGCCGAGCGATTCTATAAAAAGGGGCAAAACAGGCATTATCATCTCGCTGCTCAAATCGTTGAAAAAGCTCACCACTCCCAGAAGCAAAACGTTCCTGCTTATACCGCTGAAAATCCCCTTTTCTTTCATAACCGGCTCTCTTCAATAAACTATCGATTGTAAATTTCTATATCCAGTATTTATTCGCCCCGCACCTGGACATAGACAGTTCTGCTTCGCGGGCCGTCGAATTCACAGAAGAAAATCCCCTGCCAGGTCCCAAGCTGCATTTCACCATCTTTTATCAGCACCTGCCTGCTGCAGCCGATTATGGAGCTTTTGCAGTGTGCATCGGAATTGCCTTCGCCGTGCTGGTAGCCTGACCTGTGCTGCGGTATCAATTCGGAAAGCGTCAGCAGAATATCATGCGGGACATCCGGGTCGGCGTTTTCGTTTATCGTTATCCCCGCCGTTGTATGCGGGCAGTAAATTACCACATCGCCATTTTTTATTCCGGATTCACCGACAATCGAATGCACCCTGCTGGTGATATCAATCATCTGGTTTCTGTTCCTGCTTCCGACATTGAAACTTTCCGTCACAATCTTCATAATCCATCACTCAGAAAAATCCCCGGTAAGACCGGGTCTAAATATTGACATAATTCTTTCTTCTGCAATTTTGATTTTTTATTTTTAATTTTTTAATTTCTTTACATTTGCTCAACCACTTCGATTCCCAAAAGCTCGCTGAGTCCGTGCTGGATTGTCCTTGCTGTCAAATCGCAAAGCAATAGTCTCGTCGGCCTTTTGTCGGGCGGTGCATCGAGAACGGGGCAATTCGTATAGAAAACGCTAAACTTCTGCGCCAGCTCATACAAATAGCTTGTCAAATAATTCGGCCTGTAATCCGAAAGGGCTGTCTCTATCGCCTCGCAGTAGCGGACAAGATATTTTGCCAAATCAAGCTCAGCAGACTCTATGAGATTCATCAACTTTACACCGCCAAGCTCTTTTTCGATATCCACGCCCTTTTCCTGCGCCTTTCGCCCGATTGATTTTATCCGCGCGTATGCATACTGCATATAAGGAGCGGTGTTGCCCTCCATCGCAAGCATTTTATTAAAGCTGAAGACATAATCGCTCGTGCGGCTGTTGGTAAAATCTGCATACTTTACCGCCCCGATTCCAACGGCATCGGCTATTCTTTCCTTTTGTTCTGCAGGCAATTCGGGATTTTTTTCTTCAACAATCGCTCCTGCCCTCTCGATTGCCTCATCGAGCAAATCTTTGAGCTTTACATTTTCTCCCTCTCTTGTCTTCAAGGGCCTGCCGTTCTCGCCTAACACCGAACCGAACATTACATGAACAAACTCAACACGCTGCTCTTTTTGTTCTGCGTTCTGTGTTCTGTGTTCTGTGTTCTCTTTTTTATCCCAGCCGGCCAATCTGGCGACCGCAAAAAGCATCTCGAAGTGCAGCTTTTGCCTTGCATCCGTCACATATATAATTTTGTCGGCCTTCAATTCCCTGACACGATACCGTAGTGCAGCCAAATCCGTCGTTGCATAAAGATATGCCCCATCGCTTTTCTGAATTATAAAAGGAAGGGGCTTGCCTTCTTTGTCTTTGAAACCTTCAGGAAAGACACAAACCGCCCCCTGCGATTCAACAGCCAATCCCTTCTTCTTCAATTCCTCCACCACATCCGGCAATTGCTCATTGTAAAAACTCTCCCCGCGCGTATGTTCAGATTTTAATGTTACATTTAATCTCTTATACAATTCGTAGCTTTCTTTCAAGGTGACGTCGCAGGCCATTTTCCAAAAAGATTTTGCTGCTGCATCCCCCTGCTGTAATTTTACAGTCCATAATCTCATTTCCTTCGCAGCAGCGGAGTCTTCCTGTTCGAGCTTATTGGCGTTCTGATAATATTTTTCCAGTTTTTCCAAATCAAAAGTTACATACGTTCCCTGCTGTTCAGCAGAAAGTCTCTGGACTTCATAAAGAATCTTGCCAAACTGAGTGCCCCAGTCGCCGATATGATTCTGGCGAATGACCTTGTGCCCTTCGAATTCAAGAAGCCTGCAGATACAATCGCCTATGATTGTGCTTCTAAGGTGCCCGACGTGCATCTGCTTTGCTACGTTCGGGCAGGAAAAATCCACCACGATAGTCTTGGGGCTAATTTCTTTTTTTATTCCCAGCCGATTTTTATCTTCGTTTATTGAAAGAAGCCTTTTCGCTGCAAAATCCGGCCGTAATCTGATATTGATAAACCCCGGCCCGGCAATCTCGATGCTTTCGCATATCTCCGTAATTTCCGAATCACTCTTCAGGTTCTGGACGACTTTTCCTGCAAGCTGCCGGGGGTTGCCCTTCGTCTTTTTTGCAAGCGCCATCACGCCGTTGACCTGATAATCGCCGAACCTGGCATCAGTGGCAGGCACAACAATCGCCGGACAATCAACACCGCCGCTTATTTGCGCCATCGCTGTGCTAATCCGTTCTTCGAGAATGTCCAAAACCGTCTTCATACGAAAATTAAATATAAAAAATCAAAAATAAAAATCACATGTTAAAATGCAAAATCTTAAAAAAACGGAAAAAAGAAACTATCGCTGATTCTAATACCATATTTTCTATTTTATATTTTAATTCTCTTAGCGTCGCCCCAGAGCAGTTCCAAATCATAGTACTCGCGGTATTCGCCATCGAAGATATGGACAACCACATCTATAAAATCAAGCAGTATCCATCGTCCCTGTTCATAGCCGGCAAGACCGAACCGGACGAACCCTCTTTTCTTTGCCA
>JBFZBH010000017.1:0-10492 GCA_041308525.1 Phycisphaerae bacterium
CTCGATATGATTATTATGAGCGCGACCGAAAAAGGCTCATATCTGCAGATTCTTTTCGAGGTTGTCTCCGCTCTGGGAAATACTGGATTATCGACAGGAATAACATCGGGCCTGTCAGATGCAGGGAAGATTGTGCTGATAATTACGATGTTCATTGGTCGAATTGGGCCATTAATGGCAGGTTACTTTCTAATAGGACCCCAGAAGCATCTGTTTTACAGGTATGCGACTGAAGATGTTTTTGTGGGTTAGACATTCTAATGAAATGTATTTAATTGTGCCGCTGTATATACAGGTTCATTTCAGTATATATCACCGGGAAGAAAAATTTGTTGTTTATTATTGTTAAGGTAAAATGGCGTGAAGATTTCCGACTTTATACAGAGAGATTCAGTAAGTGTACATTTAAAATCCCATACTTGTGAAGGAGTAATCCGTGAGATCACAGAACATCTCTATAAGAGCCGGAAAATAAAGAACAGGAACGGCATCATAGAAAGTCTTATTAAAAGAGAAAAATCGGCAAGTACAGGGATAGGAGACGGTTTAGCTATCCCTCATGCAAGGATTTCCGAGCTGAAAGAAGCTGTTCTTTTTGTTGGCCTTTCGAAAAGGGGGATAGATTTTTCTGCTATTGATGGGAAACCTGTTCACCTGGTTGTGCTTTTCCTTACACCTCTTCTTGAAAGCGGGCTACACCTGAAAATTCTTTCGAAGATTGCAACACTTCTGAACAATAAAGCGATGATTGGACAGTTAAAACGCTGTTCGAGTGATGACGAGCTTTATCGGCTACTAAAAAAAAGTGGATTCGAAAAAGAAGGTTTTCTTGCATTAAGCAAGGAAGATATTTATATCGAGCTTGAAACGGGAGAAAAAGGCATCAGTAAAGAAACAGCCCATCAGCGGCTGGAAACATACGGTCCGAACAGATTGAAGGCTGTAAGAAGAACACCTCTTATCCTGCGGTTTATTTATCATTTCACGAATCTTTTGGCCGTCCTGATGTGGGTCGGCAGCGCCCTTTCATTCTGGGCCGGGATGCCGGAGGCCGGCTGGGCATGTCTGGTGGTTATTTTTGTTAATGCTGTTTTCAGCTTCTGGCAGGAATACAAAGCTGAAAAAGCCATCGCTGCGTTAAAAAAAATGATTCCATCCTTTGCTCGGCTGATTCGCGATGGTTCTGAAACAAAAGTTCCTACCAGTGACATTGCGCCCGGAGACATAATTATTATAGAAGAAGGCGACCATATTCCTGCCGATGCAAGGCTGATTGAAGCCCAAGAGCTGCGGGTTGATAACAGCGCATTCTCCGGTGAGTCGAAGCTGTCTCATAAAATGGCAGAGGCTTTCGAGGACGGTAAAGATTTTCTCTGGCTTGAAATGCCAAATTTGATTTTTGCAGGTACGAGCGTAGCCGGCGGGATGGGAAAAGCCGTGGTTATCGCCACGGGGATGAGTACAGAAATAGGTAATATTGCATATTTGACGCAAACTGTTAAAGAAGAATTAAGCCCGCTGCAGAAGGAGGTAAACCGCGTAAGCAGATTGATTGCTGTTATTTCAGTCGCTATGGGTTTTGTTTTCTTTGTTGCGGGATTGTTATTCACTAGAATGACCCTTCTTGCGTCGGCAATGTTTGCTATAGGCATTATTCTTGCAAACGTCCCACAGGGACTTATGCCTACGCTCACACTTGCGCTTGCCATGGCTGTTCAAAGAATGGTAAAAAAGCACGCTTTGATTAAGAAGCTTTCATCGGTTGAAACTCTTGGCTGCACAAATGTTATTTGCACTGACAAAACCGGCACGCTTACCACAAACCAAATGAGCGTAAGGAAAATATGGCTCAACGATAAGATAATCGAAGTAACTGGCAGCGGGTACGAGCCGAAGGGCTCATTTATTTTTCAGAAAAATCCGCTTCCTGCGTATTCATTTCAAAACGATAATCTCGACCTTCTCTTTCATGCTGCAACTTTATGTAATACCGCCAAACTTGTCTGCCCGTCGGATACACAGAAGTACTGGAGTATTATTGGCGACCCAACGGAAGGGGCTCTTTTGACTTTGGCACAAAAGGCAGGTTTCGATTATGAAAAGCAGCGCACCAATTACCCTGCACTGAAACGTTTCCCATTCGAATCAGTTCGCAAAAGGATGAGCAGTATCAATAAACTTTCAGATGGCAATCTGTGTGCCTTTGTCAAAGGAGCCCCCAGAGAACTTCTGGAGCTTTCTTCCAAAATCATACTCGGCAAAAATATTGTTGACCTTACACCGTCAAAGAAATCGGAAATTATTAAGCGGCTGGATGACTTTGCCGAAGAAGGGCTGCGGGTGCTGGGTTTTGCTTATCGCAACTTCGAAGCACAGCAGCTCTCTGATGCCGCCGCCCAAAAAGTGGAAAAAGATTTAATCTTTATCGGCATTACGGGCATGTATGACCCGCCGCGGCCGGAAGTAAAGGATGCGGTGTCCATCTGCAGAAAAGGGGGCATTCGCGTTGTTATGATTACAGGCGACTACCAGGTAACAGCACTATCAATCGCAAAACAGGTGGGTATCATTACTTCAAACGAAGCTGAGGTTATCACGGGAACGGATTTTGGCAATTTAACTGATGAGCAATTAAAGGAAAAGATTGCGAGCAAAGAGGTGATTTTTGCAAGAGTCAACCCTGAGCACAAGCTGAGGGTAGTGAATGTCTTTAAGGAAATGGGGAACATTGTTGCCGTCACAGGTGACGGAGTAAACGATGCCCCTGCGCTTAAACGCGCAGATATCGGTGTGGCGATGGGATTACGCGGAACTGACGTTGCCAAAGAAGCAGCGGAAATGATATTAACAGATGACAATTTCGCCAGTATTGTTGCTGCTATCGAGCAGGGCCGTGCTGTGTATGAAAATATCAAAAAATTTATTACCTATATTTTCGCTCACCTGGTTCCAGAGGCTGTGCCGTATATATTTTATGTTATTTTTAAAATTCCGGTCCCGATAACTGTTATGCAGATTCTGGCAATAGACCTCGGCACCGAAACCCTGCCGGCACTTTCGTTAGGCGTGGAAAAGCCCGAACCTGGAATTATGGAGCTTCCACCAAGGCCGAAAAGAAAAGGAGTAATCGATAAAATGGTCCTTTTCCGCGGTTATATTTTTCTTGGACTTCTCGAAGCTGCCTCTGTCTTAATAGTTTATTATTATGTCCTCTACAGAGGCGGCTGGAAACCGGGAATTGAGCTTGAATCCGATGATACGACTTTCACCAATCCGCTGCATTTAAAGGCGATGACGATGGTTTTTCTCTGCATCGTAATAATGCAGATTGCCAATGTCTTTGCCTGCCGCAGCGATAAAGTTTCCGTTTTTAAGCTTGGCTTCTTCAGGAATAAACTTGTTTTCTGGGGAATTGCTTTCGAGCTTTTATTCGCTGCTGCAATTATTTATATCCCATTCTTCCAAAAGGTATTTCAAACCACCGCAATCGGCTGGACAGACTGGGCTTTCCTGTTTATCTTCGCATTTTTAATCTTTATAGCCGAGGAAATCAGGAAAAAGGTTGTCGGTGATAAATGCCTTAGGAAGACTGTAAAACAAAACTTCCGTGGAATTTAGAAATAAATATCTAAAAAAACGGACCAAACCAGCTTGTCAAAAAGTGTTGAATGACCTAAAATAAATCTAAAAGATTATGTCCGAAAGTTTCAAAAGGATTTTGATAATAAAGCCGAGCTCACTTGGTGACATTGTGCTGGCCTTGCCGGCACTGTCAGCTTTGCGAAGAAGTTTCCCTGATTCGAAGATAAGCTGGCTTGTTCGCCCGGAGTTCGCAGGATTGCTCGAAGGTCATCCGCACCTCGATGAGATTTTTCTCTTTGACCGCAAGACCTTCGGCAGGGCCTGGTACAGTCCGAAAGCCTGTAAGGCCCTGCGATCATTGATTGGTCAGCTTAGAGAAAGAAAATTTGATATCGTTTTTGATTTTCAGGGTTTATTCAGGACCGCTCTTTTAAGCAAACTAACCGGCTGCAATCAAAGAATCGGTATGGCTAATGCAAGAGAATTTGCACCTCTTTTTTACACCCATAAGGTTGTTCAGGATGATAACTGTGTTCATCTTGTTGATTTCTATCTCAAAATGGTGCGTCAAGCCGGAGCATCCGATACCGAACCAGCATTTGTAATACCGGTTAACAAGGATGCCCAGGACTCAATAAATAAATTGCTGGCAGAATACAAGATAAGTTCTGGCAATTATGCTGTATTGATTCCCGGCTCGGCACATCAGGAAAAATGCTGGCCGCCAGAAAGATTTGCTGCGTTGGCTAAAAAGATTCATACGCAATTTTCTGTGCCTGTAATCACAACAGGCTCAGCCTCTGAAAAAGAAATAGCAGAGAAGGTTAAGAGCAAAAGCAGGGCACCTGTCTTGAATTTTGCGGGTAAGACAAATTTGAAGGAGCTTATTGCATTGCTAAAAGGTGCCAAGGTTGTTGTTAGCAACGACACGGGGCCGGGACATATCGCATCAGCATTGGATACACCCACTGTGATAATATTCGGATATGTAAATCCAGCAAGACTTGCACCGTACCGCAAGCCGCAAAGCACTGTTGCAGTCGAGCCTTTTAATAGGCCTGCTGGAATTAAAAACAAAAATTCGCGCTACAGTGTAAATGAAATCTCAGTCGATGAAGTCTTTAAAAAAGTCTGCGAAAATTTAGCTTAAATTAAAGACCTCAATTTTTTATTTTATGGCATCGAGGCAGCGTGAACAAAGTTCTGGCTGATTTGAGTCAGTTCCGACCGAAGGCCAAAAATTCCAGCATCGCTGACATTTGGGGAAGATGCTTTTACCTGCTTCTATTTTCCTTTGGCCGTCATTTGCAAGCAGCAGTTTTACTTCGCTGACAATCAACAAAGCCGCGAGCCTCTCAGCCTTGAAATCCTGCAATTCCTTAAGCTCATCTTCATTTGCACAATAAATGGTTACAGATGCCTGCTGATTGCTTGTTATTATTTTTTCCTGGCGCAAACCTTCAAGGACCTTAAGGGCTTCGTCTCGAAGCTGCATAAGTTTTTCCCATTTCGGGGCATCGTTCTGCCAGTCGATCGATTTATCGACCTGCGGCATAGAAGCGAGATGAACAGTCTCAACATTCTCAGATTTGAAAGGAATTGCCGCCCAGGCTTCTTCTGAAGTATGGACAAGGACCGGCGCCAGCATTCGCACGAGCGCATCGAGAATCTTGAACATTGCAGTCTGTCCGCTTCGACGCGAGAGGCTGTCGGCCTTGTCGCAATACATCCTGTCCTTCATCAGGTCCATATAAATACTGCTCATATCGACGGTGCAGAAATTGTAGATGAGAGCAAAGACTTTATGGAACGTGAACTGTTCGTAATTTTCGGTAACCTCAGCAATTAGCTTTTGCAACTGCTGAATTGCCCACCTGTCGATATCGAACATCTCCTGATAGGGAACCGAATGTTTCGAAGGGTCAAAATCATAAATGTTGCCGAGCAGGTATCGAAGGGTGTTCCTAATTTTCCTGTATGCATCCTGGCTGCGCCCTATCAGCTCATCGTTGCATCGAATATCTTCCTGATAGTTGACACTGGCCACCCAAAGCCGCAAAATATCCGTGCCATATTTAGCAACCTCATCCTGTGCATTAACATAATTGCCGAGCGATTTCGATTGTTTAACTCCTTTTTCATCTACTGTAAAACCGTGGGTGAGGACGGTCTTGAAAGGCTCTTTTTCAATTGAGCCCAGGGCCGGCAGCAGCGAAAGCTGAAACCAGCCGCGATGCTGGTCGGAGCCTTCGAGATACAAATCGACAGGCACAGGCCAGCCGGCCTTTTTTACAACGCTGTACCAGCTGCAGCCCGACTCGAACCATACGTCAAATATATTTTCTTCTTTTTTCAGGTCATCGAACTGGAAACCTTCTGGCAGGGCGAAGTCTTTTCCTAAAATCTGCTCAGGCGTGTCCGTAAACCAGCTGTCGGAGCCTTTTTGTGCAATGTGCCGCGAGACAGCGAGGACAGATTCTTTCGTCAATAATGGTTTACCCTTGGAATTTACAAAAACAGGCAGTGGAAGTCCCCAGCTTCGCTGTCTGCTTAAGCACCAGTCGGGCCTCGATTCGAGCATTCCCTCGATTCTTTTTTGTCCCCACTCGGGAATCCAGCGGACCCTTTTTACGCTTTCGATCGCCATATTTCGCAAAGTTTTATTTATGCCCGGCAATTCCTTGTCAACACTGACAAACCACTGTTCCGTCGAACGGAATATAACGGGTGTTTTGCTGCGCCAGCAGTGCGGGTAGCTGTGAACGATTTCGGTTTTTGCAAAGAGAAGACCAAGCTCATCAAGTCTGGCATTCACCTCTTTATCAACATCGAGAACATTTTTCCCTTTCAGCCAATCTGGAACAGTGTCCTCGTAACATCCTTCATCATCGACAGGCGAGTAAATTGCTAGGCCGTATTTCTGGCCAGACACATAATCTTCAAGCCCGTGGCCGGGTGCAATATGAACCAGTCCGGTACCATCCTCAGTTGTGACATACTCAGCAAGTATTACCATATATGCATCCTTCTTTGTCGGATTTTTATCGACAAAAGGATGAAGATAGTGTAAGCCTGCCAACTCACTTCCAGATACGGTCTTTTTTCCCACAGAATATTTTCCCTCTTCGCTTTTACCTGCTGCGATGACCTGTTCGAGCCGTTTTTTGGCAATTAGAGAAGTAAATTTCTTTCCATTCTTTTCATAACGAATAGTTACATACTCCAGAGATGGATTTACTGCGATAGCAAGATTAGCAGTCAGCGTCCAGGGCGTTGTCGTCCAAATCATAAAGCAGATTTCTGAATCTTCCGCGTCCTGCTTTTCCACAAGGCCAAGCTGTATTAATTTTTCTATGGTCTCTTTTGCTGCCGGGAAATTTACATAAATGCTCGGAGACGAAATGTCCTTATATTCGAGCTCTGCTTCCGCAAGGGCCGTCTGGCAGCCGATAGACCAGTGTATAGGACGCAATTGCTTATAAACCAGTCCCTTACCGACAAGCTCTGCAAAGACTTCAAGAAGGCCCGACTCATATTGCGGTTTGACTGTCAAATATGGATTATCGAAATCTCCGAACACTCCCAGGTCCTGAAACTGCTTGCTTTGTATTTTGACGTATTTGCCCGCATACTTCATACATCTCTGGCGAATCTGCGGCTTGGACATTTTCAGGGCCTCTTCGCCGAGTTCAGTTACAACCTTCGATTCTATAGGCAGACCGTGACAATCCCAGCCGGGTATATAAGGTGCATCGAATCCGCACATTGTTTTGTATTTAACGACAATATCTTTTAACACCTTGTTGATGACGTGGCCCATATGAATATCGCCATTGGCATAAGGCGGTCCGTCGTGAAGTATATACATAGGGGCACCTGCACGTGCCTTGCGGATTTTGCCGTATATATCGTTTTTGGCCCAGTCTTTCCGCATTTGCGGTTCCCGCTGCGTGAGGTTTGCCTTCATTGCAAAATTTGGGTTCGGCAGATTTATCGTCTTGCTGTAATTCTTCTTATCTTCACTCATTTCAAAATTCCTAATGAATTAAAACAAAACATACTAAGTTTTCTTTCGAACTTTGTCAAGCAACAGATTTTCCAGCAGACATGCAGTTTAACAAACATAATTGACCGATTTTTGGATTAACACTTCTCAATTTGTTTTGGTTTACAGTATAAAGTTAATAAACTTGACGGTTTTGGATAGGACGGCTATATTTTCCCGTAATGGTAAAGACACTTTATATAATCGATGGTCACGCACATATTTATGCTGCTTATTTTGCACCTATGACCCAAAGGCTTTCAAGCCCTTCAGGCGAGCCGACTAAGGCAACATATATATTTACCACCGCCATTTTGGGTCTTATTAACAGCCGCAAGCCCGATATGCTCGTCGTTGCGATGGATAGCAAAACTCCCAGCTTCCGGGCAAAAATTTACCCCGAATACAAGGCTCATCGCCCGCCTATGCCCGATGATATGCCAAAACAAATCGATAGAATAGAACAAATCCTTGAAGCATTGAAAATCCCTGTTTTGCGGATGGATGGCTACGAAGCTGATGATGTCATCGGGACACTTGTGAAAAAGGCAGCGAAAAAAGGAATCGACTCTTACATCTGCTCTAAAGACAAAGACATGCTGCAGCTTCTCGATGAGAATATCGCCACTTTTGACTTGAAAACATCTGAAGCATACAATGCAAAAGCAATGAAAGAAGAATTGAAAATAACCCCCCAGCAGTTTCTCGATGTCCTTGCGCTTCAGGGCGATAAATCGGATAACGTCCCCGGCATAAATGATGTTGGGCCCAAGACTGCATTAGAATGGATTCAAAAATACGGCTCAATCGAAAACCTGTTCAAACACGCTGATGAAATAGGCGGCAAACGTGGAGAAAACCTTCGGTCATCTCACGATATCTTAAAATTAAGCAGAGAGCTTGTAACCATATACTGCCAAGTTCCAATTAATATCGATTACGAGGCATTCAAATTAAAAGAAGCCGATAAAGAAAAACTCTCCCAGATATTCACGGAGCTCGGCTTTAACCGACTCTTGACACAGATGGGCCTTGCCCCGGCTGCGGTCTCAATACCGAAGGACCAACAGGCGATGCAAGCAAAGAGTCCTATACTGACAGGAGCAGTTTCAGGTCAACCATATTCGGTGAAAACTATCGAACACGATTATCAATTGATTGATACAAGCGAAAAATTCGACGCATTTTTAAATGACCTTAAAAAACAGAAGCTCTTTGCCATCGATACCGAAACTACATCGCTTGAGCCGATGAGGGCACAGCTTGTTGGGATAAGCATCTGCTGGCAGGTGCATAAGGCATATTATCTTGCGATAAAAGCGCCTCTTGGACAGAAATATCTCGATATTAATATGGTCAGGGGGAAGCTGTCGCCGATTTTGTCGGATGAAAAAATAAAAAAAATCGGGCAGAATATCAAATTCGACATGCACGTCCTGCAAAATGCCCAGCTTCCGCTAAAGGGAATTTACTTCGACACGATGGTTGCATCTTATTGCCTCGACCCGACTAGAAAAAGCCATTCGATGGACAATATGGCCAAAGATTACCTCAATTACGAATGTATTCCGATTTCCGCACTCATCGGTAAAGGGAAAAATCAGCTGACATTCGATATGGTCGATACTGCTGCTGCCAGCGAATACTCAGCAGAAGATGCAGACATAACGATGCAGCTTTACGAGTATCTGACAGAGCAGCTCGAAAAAGAAAGCGGCATAAAAAAACTTTTCGAAGAGGTCGAGATGCCGCTCGTTGCGGTTCTGGCAGCGATGGAGCTCAACGGCGTTTGCCTCGACACGAAACTTTTGCGGAAGATGTCATCAGAGGTGTACGAAAATCTCAGAGAGCTTTCAGAAAAAATATATCAGCAGGCCGGGAAAGTATTTAATATAGATTCGCCGATTCAGCTTGCTGAAGTACTCTTTGACCGGCTGCACCTCGAAGCGGTCAAACTTGGCAAGACAGGCAGAAGCACCGATGCCGATGTCCTCGAGCAGCTTAAAGGAAGCCACGAAATTATTCCGCTCATTATCGAATACAGGATGCTCAGCAAGCTTCAGAACACATATCTCGATAAGCTCCCCTCTCTGATCAATCCCGTTACCGGCAGGCTGCACGCCTCATTCAACCAGACGATAACAGAAACCGGCCGGCTCAGCTCAAGCAATCCGAATCTGCAGAACATCCCGATTCGGACGGAGCTGGGCAAAAAAATCCGCTCGGCATTTATACCAGCTGAAAAAACAGACTGCATCCTCAGCGCAGATTACTCTCAGATCGAGCTTCGCTTCCTCGCGCATTTTTCGAAGGACAATGCCCTTCGTGAGGCCTTCGCAGCCGACCAGGACATTCACCGCTTCGTGGCGTCGCAGATTTATAACGTGCCGATTGAAAAAGTCACGGATCAGATGCGCTCGCACTGCAAGGCTGTCAATTTTGGAATTATTTACGGGCAAAGCCCATTCGGGCTTTCGCAAACTGTCGGGATAAGCCAGTCGGAGGCGAAAAAATTTATCGATGAATATTTCAAACGATACAGCTCCATCCGCTCTTTTATCGACAATGTCATCGAAGCAGCCAGGCAAAAAGGATACGCCGAGACTATTTTGGGCCGGCGAAGAAAACTTGCGGACATTAAGAGCAAAAATTCCAACAAGCGCAGCCAGGCCGAGCGGATGGCAATAAATACTGTTATACAGGGTTCGGCGGCTGATTTGATTAAGGTAGCTATGATAAATATCCAGCGGAGAATTGAGCGGGAAAACCTGCCTGTAAAAATGATTCTGCAAATCCACGATGAACTTGTCTTCGAGCTGCCTTCTGAAGAGGCAGAAACATATTCGAAATGGATTAGCGACGAGA
>JBFZBH010000018.1:0-10304 GCA_041308525.1 Phycisphaerae bacterium
TTCCGAAAGGTTCAGGTCTTTTAACGAAAGCAAATATCGTTTTTCTGCAATTGTTTTTTCCTGAAGGTCTTTTAACGTATAAAGTTTTCTGCACGGCTGAGCGCACTCGCCTCGGTTGCCGCTTCTGCCGCCGAGTGCATAGCTTAAAAAGCATTGGCCGCTTGCCCCGACACATAGTGAGCCGTGTATGAAACATTCGAGTTCTATTGAGGTTGCCTTGCGAATCTGCTGTATTTGTTTTATTGTTAGTTCGCGTGCTAAAATTGCGCGAGTGAAGCCGACTTCTTCGAGAAACTTTATCTTTTCAGGAGTTGAGTTGTCCATCTGGGTGCTGGCTATTAATGGAATCGGCGGCAAATCGAGCTCAAGAAGGCCGGTATCCTGAATTATCAGGCCGTCGATTCCGATTTTGTAAAGCTGACCTATCATTTTTTCAGCAACAACTAATTCGTTATCAAATAAAAGCGTATTGAGCGTAACATATACTTTTACATAATATGGATGGGCGTATTCTGTGACCTTGCGGATTTCGTCAAGTGGGTTGCCAGCGGCCTGCCTTGCTCCGAATTGCGATGCGCCGATATAAACTGCATCGGCGCCGCATGTAATTGCTGCAATTGCGGTCTTTGCATCCCTTGCTGGTGCTAATAATTCAATTGTGCTCATAAGAATGATAAATGATTTTTCCGAAACTTCTGAAGCGATTGTATTACTGATATGTTAATCATTTTTTGTCTGTTCGGGCACAGGAAGTCCAAGCTCCGTCACAACTTTCTTCATATCCTCCCAGACCTTTCTGCGATTATCTGGTGAATAATTTCTCAGTAAGTATGCCGGATGAAATGTTGCCATAAGTTTTATAGGCTTTTTCCCGAGGCCGGGGTAGTAATCGAAAAATTGTCCGCGAAGCTGGCCTATAGGTTTTGTCGTATCCAAAAGCCCCTGCGCCGCATAAGCCCCGAGCGCAACAATAATATCAGGATTTATAAGCTCAATCTGTCTTTGCAGAAATGGCAGACAGTTTATTATCTCCTCTGCCTTAGGCGTGCGGTTCTCCGGCGGACGGCACTTCAGGATATTTCCGATAAAAACTTCTGCCCGCTCGAAACCCATAGCCTTGATAATTTTATCGAGCAATTGGCCTGCGCGTCCAACGAAAGGCCGGCCCAGCGCATCTTCATCGGCTCCCGGAGCTTCACCGATAAAAAATATCCTTGCCCGATGGCTTCCCTCGCCAGGAACGGAATTGAGCCGCGAAAGGGCGATTTCGCATTTGCGGCAGTCTTTTGCCTCTTTTACAATCTGCTCAAGCTCGGCCTTTACTTTTCCTTCATCGGCTGGTTGCTTTAATTTTGATGGTGTTTCCATATCTTCAGACAAGCTGCTATCAGGTTGGGGATTGCCCTTTGGGACAAAACCGCCGCTAAAAAAATTTTCCATTTCTATATGCTGCTGAATAAATTTTTCCCTGTCCATATCTTCTTTGCCGTCAGGCACTTACTATATAATATTTTAGAGCTTTTCAAACACCGGAAAATAAAATCCATAAAACAGACTATAGATAAGATATGCCATAATTCCCCCGGTTTTGTCAAGATATACTATTTTTCATCCTTGCCTAAATAGATATTATCCTTAACTCTTCACTCTTTACCCTTAACTTTTAACGTTTCATTTTTTATTTTCCCGAAATAGGAGTTGAGAGAAGAGGTATAAATCGTTTTTCCAGACTGTAAAGTCGTGGCCACCCGAATCGACGTGCCAGATATGCGGGACTTTGTGTTCCTTGAGGTATTTGTGCAGGGCTTGGCTGATATTTATCAGGCCGTCCTTGTCGCCGCAGGAAATCCAGAGCAGCTTTAACTTCTTAACAGCTTCATTGGGGTCAGGCACAAGCTGTTCAGCGGGTTTTGTATTCGGCGCCGAAGAAAATCCTCCTATCCATGCGAATGTATCAAGATTGGCCAAACCGAAGTTTAATGACTGCCCGCCGCCCATAGAAAGGCCGGCAATGGCGCGGTATTCACGGCCCTTCTTAACGGAATAATTTTTTTCAACATACGGAATGACATCTTTTAGCAAATCGTTTTCGAAGTTTTCGAAGGCCTTGAAGTGTTCGGGCGCGAAGATGTTGCCAACAGCACTGTCATTCGGCTCAGCCCGGCCATTTGGCATAACGACAATCATCGGCATCAGTTTTTTATCGGCGTAAAGATTGTCGAGGATGACCTGAGGTGAGGCATTTTTATGCCATTCCGTTTCGTCACCGCCTATGCCATGCAGAAGATAAAAGACAGGATAGAGAGTATTGTCTTTGTAATCCGGAGGTGTATAAATCAGCATCTTGCGTTTATTGCCAACGGTCTTTGAGTCATACTCGACAGTTTTAATGTTGCCTCGCTCGATGTTTTCCCGTTTTTTGTCGAATCCTTTCGGGGCAGGCTCGAAGGCAGGTTTATCATCAGGACCTAAGACAATCGGCTGGCGTCCGGGCCTTTGAGGGGGTTTGGGCTGGGGTGCTGTTTTTGATTCAGCTTCACTTTTAACTCTCTTCATAACTAATTCCTCCGTGGCAACATCGCCAACCTCTCTGGTAAGTTTTATTTCGTCATCGGCTGCTTTGCCCTTATAGCTTATACGAATTTCGCTGCCCTGAAAATTAAGCATCTCGACAAAGGCAATCATATCTCCATCGATTTTTCCCTCGGTCAGAACGGTTTCCTGCTTTTGGCCATCGATATCTGAAAGTGCTTTGCCGCGAATACTGTTGCCATCCTGCGTAAGTATGAATGTGTATTTCTGCAATCCTATCTGGGTGTCGAATTCAGCTTTCCAGGTACCGGTGATATTAACAGCATAGGCAGACATTGTTAGCATTGATACAATCAGGAGGACATAAAGAATAAGCGAATTTCTATTTTTCATCTTTTTTCCTTTTATTTATAAAACAATAATTAATTTTTAACCCTTTTTGCTTGTCAAATTATCTGAATCCTTTCTGATTTCGTCAATATTCAAGTAGAAATTTTCATGTTAAGCAGATATGCAGCGACAGGCTGTCTATTTTCGGAAAATTTTCATAAAAAAACCCCGCTATGGCTTGTTAAAGCGATAGCGGGGGATAATTTTGAATTTTCAAATCAAGTTTTTTATACAAGGCCCTGTGCCATCATCGCATTTGCGACCTTGATGAAGCCGGCAATGTTTGCACCTGCGACGAAGTTGCCTGGGAAGCCGTAGATGTCGGCTGCGACGCTGCTGTTGTCGTAGATATTTTTCATAATCTTTTTAAGCTCTGAATCGGCTTCTTCAAAGGACCATGCTGTTCGCTGATTGTTCTGTGCCATTTCAAGGCCCGATACTGCAACACCGCCGGCATTTGCCGCCTTGCCGGGGAGGAATATTACCTTATTTTTCAGGAATACATCAGCAGCCTCCGGTGTGCAGGGCATATTGGCGCCTTCGCCGACAGCGAGGCATCCGTTTTTGGAAAGTTTTTTCGCAGCTTCTTCGTCGATTTCATTTTGTGTGGCGCAGGGAAGCGCAACGTCGCACTTGATGTCCCAGATAGCGCTCCAGGGTTCGCCGTATTTTGCATTTTTATGTATCTGGACGTAATCTTTTATTCTTCTTCTCTCGACCTCCTTCAATTGCTTTACGGTATCGAGTTTTATTCCGTCGCTGTCATAAATGAAACCGTTCGAATCGCTCATCGCCACGACTTTGGCTCCAACCTGCTGGGCCTTTTCAGTAGCATAGATAGCGACATTTCCCGAACCTGACACCACAACGGTCTTTCCGTCCAGACTTTTCTTAATATGCTTAAGGGCCTCTTCTATGATATAAACCAGGCCGTAACCTGTTGCTTCTTTTCGCACTAAAGAGCCGCCCCATTCGAGTCCTTTTCCTGTCAGGACGCCGGTGAATTCGTTTCGAATTCTTTTATACTGGCCGAACATAAAGCCAATCTCGCGGCCGCCGACACCGATATCGCCTGCGGGCACATCCGTGTCGGGACCGATATGACGAGACAATTCCGTGATGAAACTCTGACAGAACCTCATAACTTCATTATCGCTTTTACCCTTCGGGTCAAAATCCGAGCCGCCCTTGCCTCCGCCCATCATCAGTCCGGTGAGAGAATTTTTGAAAATCTGCTCGAAGCCGAGGAATTTGATAATCCCGATGTTGACGCTCGGGTGAAAACGAATACCACCCTTATATGGGCCGAGGGCGCTGTTAAATTCAATCCTGTAGCCGCGGTTTACCTGGAAATTGCCCTTGTCATCCTGCCAGGGGACGCGGAAAAGAAGCTGTCTTTCCGGCTCAACTATCCGCTCAAGTATATTTGTCTGGACGTATTCGGGGTGCTTTTTCAGCACAGGCCCTAAAGAAGATAATACTTCCTTAACTGCTTGGTGAAATTCCGCTTCTCCGGGATTACGCCTGAGTACCTGTTCAAAAACCGATTCAATTATGCTGTTTGTTTCCATTTTATGCTCCATAAAAAATTCTTATTTTGTTCTTTATTCGCGTCTGACTTATTATTAGAATAAGTTAACGTAATAAAAGCAAAACGCCTATTAATCTGTTTAAGAAACAACATAGTGTATAAATATTTATAAAGTATTTGAATTGGTAAATTTTAATATGGCTTATCAGAAAGGCTTATGATGCATATCGAAACTTTAAAAATATTTTGCGATTTGGTTGAGCTTTTAAGTTTCTCCAAGACTGCGGACAAAAACTTTTTGAGCCAGTCCGCTGTGTCCCAGCAGCTTGCTCAGCTTGAGCTTGCCCATAACTGTCAGCTTATTAACCGCCAGAAAAGGCCCATCGAATTGACACCGGAAGGGCAGCTTTTTTACAGGGCCGCAAAGGAAATGATTGACAGGTATGAGCAGTTCAAAAGCGAGCTTAATGCCCTGAGGTTCTCTGGACAAAGCCGCGTGAACATTGCTGCGATTTACAGCATCGGGATGCATACCCTGCCGCCTTATGTGAAAAAATTTATGGTCAAATATCCGAAGGTCAATGTTCACATTGAGTATTTTAGTCCGCAAAAGGTTTATGAATCGGTTTTAAGCGGCGACTTCGATATTGGCGTGGTTGCCGTTCCAAAAAGAGACAAGAGGTTCGAAGTTTACGACTTCGAGGATGAGCCTCTTGTTCTTGTTTGCAGTCCCAAGCATCCCCTTGCAGACCAGAGCGAGGCGGATATTCATAAAATACAGTTCGAGCCGTTTGTGGCCTTCGAAGCCGATGTGCCGACGCGCCTATGGATTGACAGCATCCTGAGCCGTTACAGCATATCTGTAAAGCCTGTTATGGAATTTGACAATGTCGAAACCATCAAGCGGGCGGTTGAAATCAATTCCGGCATCAGCATCCTTCCGAAGACAACAATTGTGCAGGAAGTTGCCAGCGGCACATTAAAGGCGATTCCATTTTCAAATGAGAATTTTTTCAGACCAACCGGTATAATTGTTCGTAAAAATGCTATTCGCACAGAGGCCTGCAAATATTTTATAGAGCTTCTGCGCAAGAAAAAATAAGAATTACAGATTCGTTTATGTCAATCAAAGCTGTTATATTCGACCTCGACGGCACAATTACCGAGCCACTTCTGGACTTTGACGCCATTAGAAAACAGATGGGCCTTCCAGCTGATGCAGGGCCTGTCTGGGAGGCAATGGAGAAGATGGACCCACTTCGCCGCCAGGCTGCCGAAAAAGTACTCGATTTGCACGAAAGAAACGCTGTCGAGCAGTCAAAATTAAATTCCGGCGCAAAAGAGCTATTGCAAGCCCTTGCCGAAAGTGATATAAAGATTGGTATTCTAACGCGCAATACGAAAAGCAATGCGATGGCTGTAGCTGAAAAACACGGCCTGTTTTTTGATGTTGTTGTAGGCAGGGAAGATGGACCTCTTAAACCGGATGCTTTCGGCGTTCTTAAAATTTGTGAAACTTTCGGAATCAGTCCCAAACAGGCGATTGTGGTCGGCGATTATTTATTTGACCTGCTTTGCGCGAAGGCAGCCGGTGCTTGTGCAGTCCTGTTTGCCATTCACAAAAATTCCAGTCAATTTGCCCAGCATGCAGATTTTACAATTCAGAATCTCGGGCAGGTGCTCGAGATTATCGAAAATAAAAATCGTGATTCCTGTCTTTAAGGATGGTTGGCTATGAGAAGAAAAATTTTGTTTGAAATTATTATTGTGTCTATTTTGTTAAACATCGCTGCGTGCACTTTTTCACAAACTCAAACAGCGGAGAACCAGGCGCCGGCATCTGTTGTGACGGCCCCGCCGCAGTCTATCATCGAAAAATATAAACTTAATCCTTTCTACAAAAAGTATCTGGATGTCGATGGCATTGCTGTGATGAGTTCTGAGAAAGTGGCTGATGAAGCCTTTTATGAGCTAAGGTATCTTATGAAAAATGTGCTTGTCAACCGGCCGGACATACTTGAAATGATGGCCAAAGGCGGCACTCGCCTTGTTATAATCGCCTTCAAGGAGGAGGTATCCGAAGTTCCCGAATATTACAAATCGGATCCGAATGCGGCCGCTCGGCAGAACAGGCGAGTGAGGGGTTACGGCGGCGATGACCTTACAAGCTGCGGAGAGGAAAACCTTCTCAATTACGTCGGCGACCGATATAACGGCGAGAATATTTTCATTCATGAATTCGCCCATTGCATTGATTCGTATCTTAGGCGCAATGACCCGAATTTCAGGAGAGAGCTTAACAGCGTATTTAAAGATGCAAGAAGCAGGGGGCTTTGGGATCGGACCTATTCGGCAACAAATTCAGGCGAATACTGGGCTGAGGGTGTGCAGGCTTATTTCGACTGCTGCAGAAGAAGCCGCGACGGCAAGCCGGACGGTGTGCATAATGAGGTAGGCACTCGCGAAGACCTTATCAGATATGACCCAAATCTTGCGAAGTTTATCGAGAAAACTCTGGGACATGTTGAGTGGCGATATACAAAATATACAGCACGCCATCCTAAGGGAGCAGAAAAGAATATAATCACGGATAACAAGAGCGAAGCACAAACGAAACCTGCGGAAAACAAACAATCAACACCGCTGAAGCAAAGCCCGCAGGTTCCAGAAAGCAACGTGCCTGAGCAGATTCCTGTCGGCAAGGTTATTCCTATTCCGGAATCAATCGCAAAAAATTATGATGTTAATACGACATTTTATAAGAAGATGATTAGCGCACAGGGAATGCCGATTGCCGCTTCTGCGAGAGTGGCCGATGCAGCACTTTTGCGGGCGAATGAGCTTTTTAACAAGCTTGTGGCAGGCAGACCTGATGTGGCTAAGTTTATGGCAGAAAACGGCTATCGGCTGGTCATAATCGGAGCAAATGAGGAGGTATCAGAGCTTCCGGAATATTATATAGCGGACCCTGTACGCAGGGCCTATCAAAATGAGCGAGTAAGAGGATACGGCGGCAGAACGACAAGTTTCGGTGAGGAAAATCTTCTTTGCCTTCCGATTGACCGATACGATGATGAGAGTATTATGATTCACGAGTTCGGCGGTCACTGTATTCACAATGCTTTCAGGAGAATTGACCCGAATTTCAACAGGAAACTGCAAAAGCTGTATGACGAGGCCATTGCAAGGGGCCTCTATAAAAATACTTACGCAGGGAACAATCCTTCGGAATACTGGGCAGAAGCTGTCCAGGATTATTTTGACTGCAACCGCAGGAACAACTGGAACCATAACTTTGTTCATACGCGAGAAGAGCTGCAGGCTTACGACCCGAATATGGTCAAATTCGTTGCTGAGGCATTCAACCTTTCGAAAGAGCAGGATTGGCGCTATAAGCCTCTTGCGAAACAGCCGGCGGTCACAACGCCTCCTGCAAAACTGAATTGCGACCCGTTCTATAAAAAACATGTCTATTGCAGGAGTCTGCCGGTAATCGGGTCAGAAAAGGTATCAGATGAGGCACTGCTGAAAACAAACCAGCTTATCCGGGATATGTTCACATACCGGCACGATATACTTAAGGCGATGATTGACCAGGACCTGCGGGTTGTTGTTCTCGCTGAGGATGAAAAAGTGACAGACCTTCCTGAGTGCAAAAATCTTGATGTAAAAGGACAGGTTCTTGCCCCCAGCAAAAAACTGCCGCGGCTTGTTATAGGGCAGGATTATGTCCTTAATCCTGAAAAGTTCAGTGACAATGTTCTGGTAAAGGAATTTTCAAAAGCCATTATTAATATGGTCGCAACACGGCCTGAAGACCCCAATTTTGAAAAAGGCTCGAGCAGGAACAAGCAGCAGTATGAGCTTTACGGAGTTGTCCGCGTTGATAACCGTTATATGAAAAAGCTTGTTGAGCTTTATAACAACGCACAAAACAAGGGATTATTGAAAAAGACCGCAGCCAATATGAATCCTATCGAGTATTATGCCGAGGGAGTCCAGAGCTGGTTCGAATGCAATGCGAAGAACGATTTAACGGATATGAAAACACGGTCCGACCTTCAGAGGCAGGACCCGGATCTGGCGGCCTTTTTGGCAGATACGTTTAAACATACACAGCGGGAAGGCTTTGACTGGCGATGCACTTTCCAGGGCCAGGGAGAAAATAAGTCGGCTGTTTTAAGCTATCTTGAAAGGCTTAAAAAAAAACGGCCTCTCTTAGCAGCTATCAGTGCAGAATAGAATACCTGATGACTCAGCCGCTATTTGAGTCCAAGACTCTTCAGACAGGGCAGCTGTATTATCAGAAAGACGATAAAAATTCTGCTCTGCGCATAAATTTCAGCACACGCGAAGATGATGATGACCCTGCACGGGAATATAAAGATGAGTATATCTTCGACGGCATCTGGCTGACGCATATCGATTACCAGGCCAAGGAGGTCAAGCGTTATCAGCAGGCACCCGAAGGAAAATCCATAGATGCTTTTGACCTCATAAGCGAGCGTTTCCCAATCGTTGGCTTCAGCAGCGTAGAAAAGCTCGAAGAGCAGTTTGATGTAACGCTGGTAAAATCTGAAGCTGATAAATCGTCAAACCTTGTCCAGCTTCATCTCGAAACTAAAAGCGGCTCTGAATATAAAGATGATTACAAGTCCGTTGACCTTTGGATTAATACTGAGCTGGATTTGCCTGCTAAAATTGTTGCTGTGAACACAGAGCAGGACATTTACCAGATAGATTTTATCAAGCCGGTCGTAAATAAAAAAATAGACAAAAAGATTTTCGAATATAAAATACCAGCAGGATTTACGGAAGAGTAGTTTTGGTCAAGTTCAATAAAAATTAGATTGCGGCAAAATGTATTCAGCACGGGAAAATTGCAGTTGGAGAAAAGGAGGTGTAATAATGCGAAGATTATTTATCTGGGTTTTGTTTTTGACTGTTTTTGCACAACTATCGTATGGCCAGGTAAAGCTTCATGAATACACGACTGTGGAATTTGCATCTGTTGAGCAGGGGAGAGCGATTCTTGGGGCAAAGGATGATTACACCGAGAGGCTCAGCTATTTTGATTTAACAGCAAAGACAAGAACAGCAAAAGCTGTTACCCAAAATGAATACCTTTCTTTAGCGGCTGACAGTGTCGTAAGCTGGACGGAGGAGGAAAAGAAAAGTGTTCAGCCGGTGCTGGAACAGATAAAAAGCGACCTTAAATGGATTAAATGGCAGTTCCCGAAGACTGTGTATCTGATAAGAACAAACGGCAATGAGGAAGGAGGCATGTCTTACACAAGGGCCAATGGAGTGGTGCTGCCCGGAAAAAGAGTTGGCGGACGCTCAAAGGGCCTGATAACTCATGAACTTTTTCATGTCCTCTCAAGATACAATCCCGATATGCGGGACGAATTATATGCCGTTATCGGTTTTAAAAAATGCAACGAGATAAAGGTGCCGCAACCTCTGTCGCAGATGACGATTGCCAATCCTGACTGCCCGAAACTTGAGCATTATATAGAAGTGACTTACGAAGGCAAAAAGTCCTATGCTACAATACTCCTTTATTCCCAAAAACCTTATGACGCAAATGCAGGCGGCTCCTTTTCAAGGTATATGACATCGAAACTGCTGATTGTCCATCAGGATGCAAATGATAAACAGTTTAAGCCTGTTTTAAGAAATGGTCAGCCTTTGCTTATAGATTTCGATAAAGTCGAAGGCTTTTATGAGCAGGTCGGAAAGAACACGCAATACTTGCTTCACCCTGAAGAAGCAACGGCAAGCAATTTTACGCTCCTTTTTGCAGCAAGAGCTGAGGATCAACAGGCTTGACGATATAGTCGCGCGCGCC
>JBFZBH010000019.1:0-10070 GCA_041308525.1 Phycisphaerae bacterium
AAATTGAATCGCAAAGGCGTATTATCTGCCAGACACATCTTCGCTCGATTAGTAACGCAGCAACTATGTTCCGCTCAGAAATGCGCAAGCCGCCTTCTATGCAGTCTCTTATAGATGCGAACTATCTGAATAGCGAATCAACAATATGTCCAGATAAAGGCAAATATTCTCTTGATGAATCCGGTCGGGCTTTTTGCACAGTTCATAATTGTCTGGGATATTGCACACCTGTTTCGAGTGTCGCTTTTGATAATGCTGCAAAGGTCGAAGCAGAAGATTATGAAAATTTTGTCCGGCGGTATAATAATTACTGGAGCCGTTTTTTTGACCCAATTGGTATTCGTTTCAAATTAGGCGATCGCATAGAGGTCGAGACTTGTATTCTGCCTTTGATTGAGAACAGCATTTATAACAGGCTTCGCGAGATTGTCGGCGGCTCGCCTGTTCATCTCAATTCCCGGCTCATTACCGACGGCACCGTTGCCTCTGTCAGCGGCAAATTGAATCTGGAGAGCAATATACTTAGCGGCCTCAATCGGATGCGGATTGATACCTTGCCGACTTTACCCCGCATCGAGGATTTTATAGGCAATAATGTATCGCTGCACTTTTATGACAGCGATGTACTCTTTACGTTCTCCGAAAGCGGCTTGAGTATGTTCGGCTCATTTATGGGCCTTGAAGAGCAGATTATGATGGGCCTGATTGCATCATCCGTTAACCTGCCGCTGTATGGTGTCGTTGATATAAAAAATGAAGAGAGCGCGAGGATTTTCATTCGGGACATTCTCAGTGTGATGGAACGGAAATACGCCTTGCGGGAAGATGAATTTTCATCGCCATTTACAATCGAATCTTATTCATCCGGTCAATATAAAGGTCATACGATCGACACGCTTACTCTGCGTTTGTTGATTATCAAGTTCCGCCTTCACTACACAATTGCATCCGGCCGTCTTATCGTATCGACTAAACGATACGTGCTTGAAAAAGCCATGGATTCGCTCGAGCAGCCTCAGCCGTCTGATGTCGGGAATGTTCAGTTTACCGTTAAGCCGAAAGCCGTCGATAAGCTAATGCCCATGCTGAGGATCGGCTGGCAGGAACGAATGCGAGAGGCCTGTCTTATGAACATCGAGCCTGTTCGCGTCCTGATAGAATGCCATAACGCCACCGAACAGACGCTGAACGAAGTTAGCAAAAAGATCGAAGGTGTCACTCTAAGGTGTCCGTGCGGGGGCAAATATAGATATGATGTAGAGCGAAGCATCGTTTACTGCACTGTTCATGGTAATAAATATTTTCCATCACAACCGCCGCAGGTCTCTGCAGATGATGAGTTCTTAAGCTTCCTTAATCGCATTACTGATTTCTCTGTAAGTCTGCGGTTCACCGACGAAGGCATTATGACTAAAGTTGCTCTTGATCTGGAAAAGAAAAATCAGAAATCCCCGACAAAATAAAAAAGCGTTTATTGAGTTTCCTTTTAAAAACAGACTTATAGTCTGATGTTCTGAATTGGATAAAGTTAGTTAACCAGCGTTCAGGTGTTTTTTCCTTTTATGGCTTTAATTGCATTTTCGGCAGCATCGCGGACGGCCTTTTCGCTATCGCCGAGCCTTGCCTGTCGCAAGATAGGGACAACCGCTGAATTCCTTCCCTCGCCGAATGCCTTAGCGGCTTCCTTGCGCAATTCTGAGTCAGGGTCCTTGAGCAGAATGTCTTTGAGTTTTTCTATTACCGTTTCATCGTAGCTGTAACCAGCCAGCTCTGATATCGCCTTAATTTTTTCCTGCTTATCTGCGGCTTCGAGCTGTGCAAGCAGATTCTCTTTTTTGTTTCGTATCGATGCAAAAAGCGCTAATGTCTCCTCATCAGCATTCGCCGGAACAACACTTTCCTGGACCTGCACAACTGGTTTTTGCACCACAACAGTTTTTCTCTGGATGACAATCGGCCTTGTAATTACCACGCTGGTGAAACAATCGTCCGGATAGCAATAAGAAGGCCAGCCATACCAGCAGGGAAAATAAAAACCATCACAGAAAGGCCCCGGATAACAAAAGCCCGTCCCTATCGCAAAACCGACGTGGCAATGCCCCGATGCCTGCTTTGCTGAAAATAAACTTAAGCAGATGAAAAAAACTGTTAACAATATTTTTTTCAATGCCTTCATTTTAAGCCTGCTTTAATATAATTCGGACAAATGTTTTATTCTCTTCAGTGTGTTCGGGTGCGTAGTAAATATCTCCATCATCTTTTCTGAGCCGGTCAGATTTACCGTTTTCGACCGCAGCGCCATAAGCTCCTTGGCGTCAATGGTGCCCGAATGGTCCCTGTCGAGGTCCACAAGCTCCTTAATTTCCTTAGTCGCATTCGAAATATCGTTCACGAAAAATGCCTTCATTCCCTCCATCCTCTGAAGCTCCCCGCGGGCCGCAGGATTGTTCCTGACCACCGCCGTGCTGTAAACAAGCTTGTAAAGTGCACTCGCAAGATATTGAGGCGGATTGCCCGTGCGGACACTTCCCTTGTCGGCAGAATACTCCCTGATTCTCGATGCGTAGAGAACAAGAAGGTTCGTGACAAAATATGCAGCCAGTGCGCCAAGACCGATTAACACAGAATATCCTTCACGCTGCCTTCTGCCGCCCATACCTCTTCCCCACATCAGGCTCCAGCTTACCCAATACAGCACCATCGGGACGACCGACAGCAGTGTGATTATCGCCATGTCCCGGTTTTTAATATGACTTATCTCGTGACCGAGAACAGCCTTAAGCTCATCTTTGCTCAAAATATTCAGAATGCCGCGCGTCACGCAGACCCTTCCGTCCCGCCTTGTCCTTCCGAAGGCAAAAGCGTTCGGTATATTAATCTCGGAAATTCCAATTTTCGGTTTTGGTATCCCTGCGTTTCTTGCAAGTTCCGTAACCATCCAGTGAAGCTGCGGGTCCTCGCTCTCGGAAACCCATTTAACCTTCATCATTGCTGCGACAAGATATGGCCCAACCAGATATTGCACAGCCGTAAAAACAAACGCCAAAATAAGATAGCTTCCCGCTCCGCCCACCCCCGAGTATGTTCCCACGCCCACAATTATCGCGTAAAGAATTCCGAACATCAGGGCAACAAGAAGCCACATTCTTATTCTTAAACTCATTTATACCTCCTTGGCCTTTTTTGGCCGAAAATTCAGTTCTTTTTTACAATTATACGAAAATATTGCCGTTTGTTCACTAAAATTACGCCGTTTCCGCACGCTTCACCTTCGTTATTTATTATTGTACCATCAAATGGAAATTGTTCAAGAACTGCACAAATAAAAAAGCCGCTGGAGGTTTTGTCCTCCAGCGGCTTTTGAATACTTAATATAAGGTTTTTATTCTACAGCAGCTTCTGCCAGTCTGGCTCCAACATACGCTGCAACGTTCGGATTTGTCTGCTCTGAAAGTCCCGTCCCGTATTTTTCCAGCGTGAATGCTACCGGGTCATCTATCGGAAGCCCCATCTGGTTCTGGACTATCGAGATATACTGAACAAACGCCTCGATATATTCCAATGCCCTGGCATACTGGGTGTTTTCACTTCTGTTTTCCTCGAATGCCGTCGCTATGGCCGTTCCGATTTCCGGCGTATAAGGCACGTTTGCCGGCGCTATCGAATTAATCACAGCAACCAGTGCTGCCATGCCGCTGCCGTCGGCGTCTCTTAGGATTGCTGCCGATGCGACTAATCTCGAGCAGGTGTCGCAGGGCTGTATTCCGGCATTTCCTGCCATTGCACGTGCCAGCGATACCTGAATCGTCTGTCTGGGCATGCCTATCTCAGTCGCTGCTGCATCTATGACTGCCGGGCAGCCTTCTGCTTCTGGAATTCTGATTACGGGCACCGGTGCCGCTGGCAGTGTAATGCCACTAACGAATATTGTAACCTGAACAGCCTGTGAATTGTCGTAGGTATCAGTCACGTAGTATGTAAAGGTATCGGTCCCGCTGAAGCCTGATGGCGGCGTGTAAGTAAATGTGCCGTCCTCATGCAGCGTTACTGTTCCGCCGTTGGCCGTTGTGCCGTTGCTTAATCCTCCCGGCAGGAACGATGTTATTGTGTCATCAAACAGTTTGCCCGGCGCCTGGTTGTCCGGGTCATAATCACCGTTAAGCTCCGGTACCACACCATCAATTACTCCCGGCAGAGAATCAGGCACAGTTAAATCAATAGGCTCATTCGTCGTGGTGCTGTAACTGTCGGGCCGAGCTACCGGGGCCTGATTGGTCAGGTTGATTGTTACACTGGCTGTGTCTGTTCCGCCGAAATTATCTTTCAGTGTATAGTTAAATGAATCTGTGCCGGTCTTGTTGTCCGCCGAAGGCGTATATGTGAATGAGCCGTCTGCATTCAGCGTCACGTGTCCGCCATTAGTTGTCAGGGCGTTGACTATCGGGTCAACAGACAGTGTGTCGTCAAACACCTTGCCAGCAGCCTGGTTGTCGGGATCATAATCAGCAGTTGCGCTGTTGAGCGTTCCTGTGATGGTTCCGTCTGATGCGTTTACAGTCAGCTGTATATTGTGGCTGTTATTGTAAGTATTATCATAAGCCACGGGGTTTTCGTTGGTCAGGTTGATTGTCACGATAGCCGTGTCCGTTCCGCCGAAATCGTCCTTCAATGTGTAAGTAAACGAATCTGTTCCTGTCTCGTTGTCTGCCGAAGGCGTATATGTAAATGAGCCGTCAGCATTCAATGTTACGTGTCCGCCGTTGGCCGTAAGACCGTTGGCTATCGGCTCGACGGTCAGCGTGTCGTTAAACAGCTTGCCTGCAGCCTGGTTATCAGGGTCATAATCAGCAGTCGCGCTGTTGAGTGTCCCTGTGATTGTGCCGTCTGCTGCATTGACCGTAAGCTGCACATTATGGCTGTTATCGTAGTTATTATTATAAGCAACCGGGTCCTGGTTGGTCAGGTTGATTGTCACGATTGCCGTATCTGTTCCGCCGAAGTCATCCTTCAGTGTGTAAGTAAATGAATCTGTGCCGGTCTTGTTGTCCGCAGAAGGCGTATAGGTAAATGAACCGTCAGCATTCAATGTCACCTGTCCGCCGTTAGTAGTAAGACCGTTGGTTATCGGCTCGACGGTCAGCGTGTCGTTAAACACCTTGCCCGCAGCCTGATTGTCGGGGTCGTAATCAGCAGTTGCGCTGTTGAGCGTCCCTGTGATAGTTCCATCTGCTGCGTTGACTGATAACTCTATGTTATGGCTGTTGCTGTAACTGTTATCATAGGCCACCGGGTCCTGATTGGTCAGGTTGATTGTCACGATGGCTGTGTCCGTTCCGCCGTAATCATCATTTAGCGTGTAAGTAAACGTATCTGTTCCTGTTTTGTTGTCTGCCGAAGGCGTATATGTAAACGAGCCGTCTGCATTCAGCGTCACGTGTCCGCCATTGGTGGTCAGGCCGTTAACTATCGGGTCAACAGACAGCGTATCGTCGAACAGTTTGCCAGCGGCCTGGTTGTCTGGATCATAATCAGCCGTCGCGCTGTTGAGCGTTCCGGTGATAGTTCCGTCTGCTGCGTTGACCGACAGCTCTATGTTGTGGCTGTTGCTGTAGCCGTTGTCATAAGCCACCGGATCCTGGTTGGTCAGGTTGATTGTCACGATAGCCGTATCTGTCCCGCCGTAATCATCATTAAGCGTGTAAGTGAACGTATCTGTTCCTGTTTTGTTGTCTGCCGAAGGTGTATATGCAAATGAACCGTCTGCATTCAGCGTCACATGTCCGCCGTTAGTTGTCAGGCCGTTGACTATCGGCTCGACGGTCAGCGTGTCGTTATCAGGATCATAATCTGCAATCGCGCTGTTGAGTGTCCCTGTGATTGTTCCGTCTGCAGCATTGACCGACAGCTCTATGTTGTGACTATTGCTGTAAGTATTGTCATAAGCCACAGGATTCTCGTTGGTCAGATTGATTGTCACGATTGCTGTATCTGTTCCGCCGAAATCATCCTTCAGCGTGTAAGTAAACGAATCTGTGCCTGTCTTGTTATCAGTAGAAGGTGTATATGTGAATGAGCCGTCGGCATTCAGTGTCACATGTCCGCCATTAGTTGTAAGCCCATCAATTATCGGTTCTACAGACAATACATCATCGAACAGCTTGCCTGCAGCCTGGTTATCCGGGTCATAATCAGCAGTTGCGCCGTTGAGTGTTCCTGTGATTGTGCCGTCCGTCGCGTTGACTGTCAGGTCTAATTTATGGCTGTTGCTGTAGCTGTTGTCATAAGCAACTGGATCCTGGTTAGTCAGGTTGATTGTTACGACGGCTGTATCTGTTCCGCCAAAGTCATCTTTCAATGTGTAAGTAAACGTATCTGTGCCAGTCTTGTTGTCCGCAGAAGGCGTATATGTGAATGAGCCGTCTGCATTCAGCGTCACATGACCGCCATTAGTTGTCAGGGCGTTGACTATCGGCTCGACACTCAGCACATCGTCAAAAACCTTGCCGGCAGCCTGGTTATCCGGGTCATAGTCAGCAGTCGCACTGTTGAGTGTTCCTGTGATTGTGCCGTCTGCTGCATTGACGGACAGCTGCACGTTATGACTTTCACTGTAGCTGTTGTTATAGGCAACCGGGTCCTGGTTAGTCAGGTTGATTGTCACGATTGCCGTGTCCGTCCCGCCGAATCCGTCCTTCAGTGTGTAAGTAAACGAATCTGTTCCTGTTTTATTATCTGCCGAAGGTGTATATGTAAATGAGCCGTCTGCATTCAATGTTATGTGTCCGCCATTAGTTGTCAGGGCGTTGACTATCGGCTCGACAGTCAGCACATCGTCAAATATCCTTCCGGCGATCTGGTTATCAGGATCATAATCTGCCACTGCACTGTTGAGTGTTCCTGTGATGGTTCCGTCCGCGGCAGTTACAGAAAGCTGCACGTTATGACTTTCGCCGTAGCTGTTATCATTGGCAACAGGCATCTGGTTTGTCAGAGTTATTGTCACTGTGGCCGGATCTTGAGAGATAAGCCCATCGGCGTTTTGAGCATAATACTCGAAAGTATCAACATACTTGCCATCCACAAAATTGTCGGCCCAGTCCAGCGGCGGTGTATATATTATCTGTGTTCCGTCAACGCTGAGAGTAAGTGTTCCGCCGTTTGCTGTTGTGAAACTGCCTAAAAATACCGAGCCGTCCACCAGCAGAGCGCCGAAACCGTCCTCGTCATTGCTCAGGACAAAATCCGTCGTGATGTTGGCGAGTAAATTCTTGGACTGCTCCCACTGGTCCGGATTTGCTATCGGAAGAACAATTCTTATTTTATTTTCGCATACCAGGCAGGTGCCGTCCTTTGTTGCATCAATCTCCACAACAGCCCTGTAGCCTAAACCAAGTTTCCTTTCCATAAGCGGGTCCGGATTTTCAACGATAACCGGGTTGCCGTCTGCATCTCTTATCACTCTTCCGTATTCATCAACTTCATAATAAACTGCACCGTCAGATTCTTTATACATTGTAGTATTGGACCTGACCGAAATGCTGCCTTGCGTTTTTGCTTCAGGATATTTTGCACTGTTTTTAGGCAAGTTTATTGTTGCGCCGTAAATTCTGATTGTTGCATCGGAAACTAAAGCTCCGGAAGCTGATGCGTCAGCTGTTATTTTGTCGTTGATGGTTACTGTCCCGGCGTATCCGTTTACAGGGTCCTGGACATTTGTGCCTGCGCCGATCCAGACGCCCGCAACACTTGTCCTGTCGCCTTTAGCGAATGCAAGAACATCGCCGTTTATTGTCACATCCTCAGCAGCTATCAAACAAATAAATGAAGCTGCTTTCCCGAATATAGTCGAAGTTGAATTTGTCCTTACGCTCACTGCTCCGCCAAGGGTCGGAGAGCCGTTTATTGTCAGGCTGCCGGAGGAATTCACATAAGCTGAGCCGTAGCGCCTTCCTTCTATATTAATATGCTGTAAGGATATGTCCCCGCCGTCAGTTGTTGTAAGCCTGATTGCGCCAGGTATAAGGTTAATAATTACGTCATCAGCACTGTCAGCAGTATTTTCAATGCCGGACTGCAGAGTGCCCATGTCAATGCCGCCGCCGCTTGCATCAATGATAATGTCGCCTGCTCTGGTCCATATATTTGGAGTTTTTCCTCTCTCAACCGATGTAACAGAGCCTGTCCCTGAGCCTTGCAGATCTCCCCAGGGCACGCCGGCATAAAGTTCTACATCTCCGTTGCCTTCGAAATTAATCCTGCTGCCGTCCTCGAACATAATATCATCATAAGCCCTGACATACAGAGAGTGGTTGGTAAACTCTCCCGTTGTTGGGTCAATGCCGCTGTGAAGTTCTCCGCCGTCGAAAATAATGTCGCCATCCTCAGTGCCGCCGGTATTTCCGAAGGTCGATAGCGTTACATTGCTTGTACCAAGATATCCTTCCAGAGTATCGATGCCGAGTGTCGAAGGGCTGGCGGTAGGTGTCCATACGTTTTCGGAACTGCCCACATTTGTGCTTCCCGTCCCGGGGACAATCGTCAGATTATATGGATCGATAAGAAACATTCCGCCTATGCCGTTTGCTGCAGTCAGGTCAATTTGACCGGCTGCCTGAACGTTCTGTTTGCCTGAAAGCTCGAAGAATCCGCCTTTTCCCGAAACAGCTCCGCCTTTCGCCTCTACTTTGGCGCCGTCGTGGAAGATTGCCGTATCCGGTGAATACACGATGATTTCTCCGCCGCTGCCGCTGGTGCCTGCGTTTGCAGTTGTCAGGCTCTCTGAGCTTAGTGCAACAGTATCCGCAGCTGTGAGAGTTATGCTGCCGCCGTCGCCGGCTGTGCCGTCCGCATTAAGCGTTCCGAACTGGCCGACCCTGCCGGCTCCGCCATCGACTGCTACTGATAAACCATCAATACCTCCAATCGCCCTTGAAAACGTATCGCCTGATGCCAGGACAATTTTACCATCCTGTGCATTGACTGTTCCCTCGTTTATCACATCTCCGTCAAGCATACCGTCAGCTGTTACATCTGACCTTGTGACGGAAACCAGCTCAACCGCGATATTGCTGCCCGGCTCACCGAGCAGGACCTTATCGCCCGCAGCCATAATAACCAGACCGCCCGGACTTGTGATTGTTCCTGAGTTGAGAACTCTCTTGCCTATCAGGGCGACACTGTCCGCAAGGATAGTGCCCTTGTTTATGACCGAGCCTGTGCCGCCGGCAAATTCATATTTGCCGCTCAGGAAATCAGCGTTGGAAATATTCAAAGATGATGCGACTAACTGGGCGACATTGACAGATGAGCCTGCCCCGAAGATAACGCCTGCAGGGTTGACGATAAAGACACGCCCGTTGGCGCTGAGCGCACCATCGAACTGTGTGGGTATCGCCCCTGAGCTTATCCGGTTGAGAACTGCCGAAGCGCTGTTGAGATTTCCAGACAGATACTGGTTGAATGTCACGCTCTGGCTGGATGTCGTGTTGAAGTTGCTCCAGTCGAGAATAGCCCCGTTATCAGTATTGATAACGGTGTTATCCCCCCAGTTTGCGCCTATCAGGCCGGTCGAACCGGTAAGACTGCCCGGCTCTATCGCCAGCAGCACTGATGTGTTGAAAAACATGCAGCTGATTAAAAAACAAGCTGCAATCTGTCTCAAATAATACCTTTGCGAAATGTTTCTAATGCCTTTCATTTTCTTTCTCCATCAAAATCCGGATTGATTAATCTTTCTTTTCCTTAGGAAATCCCCTTCAGATTTTCTTTATAATAACATAAAAATGCCTGCTGCGTCAAGAAAAAGGGGCTTATTTCTTGCTTTTGCGGGCACTTAGATTTTATTTTTTCTTCATTAACCGCTACATTCCTCAAAACTATGCTTAAAATTACGCATTATTTAACCTTATCGGACGTTGATTTTAAGGCTGTTTAATTGAAACTTCAATATTTTTTTGGCACAAACTTTGCCGTAAAATTGGGTTATCGCGAATTTCCTTGACAATACTGTAAACCGCAATACAATATTACCTGAGATTTGCTTCCGGTTTTGAGATCATAATCGATACTGA
>JBFZBH010000020.1:0-9973 GCA_041308525.1 Phycisphaerae bacterium
TGAAGCTTGCGGTGCCTTTGGAAAAAGCGGGTGTTAAAATAATCGGCACCTCTCCCGACAGCATAGATATTGCTGAGGACAGGAAGCGCTTCAATCTTCTTGTTAAAAAGCTGAAGCTTCATCAGCCGGAAAGCGGCACAGCTGCGAATTATTCTGAGGCAGTTCGGATAGCTGAAAGTCTGGGGTATCCTTTGCTTGTCCGCCCATCTTTTGTTCTCGGCGGAAGGGCGATGCAGGTTGTGCACGACCAAAGCTCGTTTAAGGCCTGCATAGAAAGAGCGATAGAGGTTTCTGGCGAGCACCCTGTATTGATAGATAAATTTCTCGATGATGCTGCTGAGCTGGATGTAGATGCGATATGCGACGGCAAAACGGTTGTCATAGGTGCGATTATGGAGCATATCGAGGAAGCCGGCATTCATTCGGGCGACAGTGCGTGCTGTCTTCCGCCGTTTTCATTAGGCAAAAATATTCTCGATGAAATCGAGAGGCAGACGAAGATGCTTGCCCTTGCATTGAAGGTAAAAGGTCTTATTAATATCCAGTTTGCGGTTAAAAATGAGCAGGTTTATATACTCGAGGTCAATCCGCGAGCATCGAGGACGATTCCATTTGTCAGCAAATCCATCGGAGTGCCTTTGGCGAAACTTGCGGCGAAGGTCATGACGGGGATGAGTCTTAAAGAGCTTAAGTTCAAAAAAGAGGTTTACCGCAATTACTTTACCGTCAAGGAATCGGTATTTCCTTTTTTGAAATTTCCGGGGACGGATACGCTTCTTGGGCCTGAGATGCTTTCGACGGGTGAGGTGATGGGAATTTCTGATGACCTTGGGATTGCATTTGCGAAATCACAGATTGCGGCGGGCAACAGCCTTCCTCTTGGTGGAAGCGTTTTTTTCAGCGTAAAGGATGTCGATAAGCAGAGGGCGGCGGGCATTGCGAAGAGATTTCAGCAGATGGGCTTTAAGATAATGGCAACGAAGGGCACCTGCATCGAATTTATAAAAAATAATATACCGACGGAATTTGTCCTGAAGGTTGCGGAAGGCAGGCCCAATATCATCGATTTGATAATCAATAAGAAAGTTGACCTTGTGATAAATTCTGCGATCGGAAGAGAAGCTGTTGCTGATTCGTTTCCTATCAGGAGGACAGCCCTCGAAAAGCAGATTCCTTATGTCACGACAATCAGGGGGGCTGATGCTGTCGGTAATGCGATTGACAAGCTTAGAAAAGCGAAGATAGATGTGAAGCCAATTCAGTTATTTTATCGAGGCAAGGAGGGAGCGAAGTGAAAGCGATTCTTTTACTGGAAGACGGGACAATCTTCGAAGGCACATCTTTCGGGGCAAAGGGGTGCTGCTGCGGCGAAGTGGTATTTAATACGAGCATGACCGGCTACCAGGAAATAATTACGGACCCATCGTATTACGAGCAGATTATAACTATGACTTATCCGCTCATCGGCAATTACGGCACGAACAAGGCGGACTGGGAATCGAGAAAGGTTTTTGCAAGCGGTTTTATCGTGAAAGAGAACTGCGATTATCCCAGCAATTGGCGAAGTAAAAGAAGTTTCAGTGAATTCTTAAGAGCCAACAAAGTGGTCGGGCTCGAAGGCATCGATACAAGAAAGCTTGTAAGACACATCCGCAACGAAGGGGCGATGAAGGGCGTGATTTCATCTTCTGAGCTGAATATAAGCAAGCTGAAAAAGAAACTGTGCAATTATCCAGGTCTTGTAGGGAGGGACATTGTAAAAGATGTTACCTTCAGCAGGCCGTATTCGTGGAATGAGGGCGTGACAGATTGTATAACGGGTGTTGAAAATAATCCAGCTAAACGATTCAAGGTCGCTGCATTCGATTTCGGGATTAAACGAAATATCCTGAGGCTTCTTTGTTCGCACGGCTGCGATGTGAAAGTTGTTCCTGCGAAAACCAATGCAAAGGCAGTTCTCGCACAAAAGCCGGACGGAGTGTTTCTGAGCAATGGTCCCGGCGACCCTGCGGCTGTCACTTATGCAGTTGAGACTGTAAGAGATCTTCTTGGTAAAGTGCCCATATTTGGTATCTGTCTGGGTCATCAGATTCTTGGGCTTGCGCTAGGCGGGAAAACATACAAATTAAAATTCGGTCATCACGGGGCGAACCATCCGGTAAAAAATCTCCAGACAAAAACTATCGAGATTACGAGCCAGAACCACGGTTTCTGCGTCGATATCAATTCTTTGAAGGGCAAATCCGTAGAGCTGACGCATATCAATTTAAACGACAATACACTCGAAGGAATGGTCTGCAGAAAAAAACTTGCCTTCTCTGTTCAGTATCACCCGGAGGCATCTCCCGGTCCTCATGATTCGAGCTATTTATTTGAGAACTTTATCAATTTGATGAGCGCAGGAAGGTTCTAAAATCGGGCAACTTCCTGTCTGCTAAATCTATAAATAAAAACCTGATGTAAAATAAGGGAAAAATAACCTTTGAAATCAGGTGATTTGCTGGTAAAGTTCTTAAAAATAAAGGAGAAAGCTTATCATCGTTATTATGTTCAATATCATACTTAAAAACGCTGAAAAATGAGATGAGGATATTATGAGAACGATATTTTCGGTTATTATTGCTGCATTAACGGTTTTTTGCAGCGCATCTATCGCAGCGGAGGCAAGAAAGTACGATACGAATGACCTGCTGACTTTAGGTGATTATTTGGAATATACACTCTCTCATAATGCCGGGCTTAAGGCAAGTTTCGAAAGGGCCGCTGCTGCGAGCGAAGCGATTATTCAGGCAAAGACGCTGGATGACCCGTTATTGATGTACGGTTACGCGACGGAGGACACGCCTCAGCGAAGCGAGTTCGAGGTAATGCAGATGTTTCCGTGGTTCGGGGTAATTAAAGACCGAACAGATGTTGCGACCGCTATGGCAAAACTGGAAGGCAGGCAATACGAAACTAAAAAACTTGAAGTTTTATTCGAGGTTAAACAGGCATTTTATGAATATAGCTTTTTGGCAAAGTCAATTGAGGTAACAACAGAGAATGTGCAGCTGATAAAACATTTCGAAGAAGTTGCCCGGACGAAATACGTTGTATCTGAGGCAAGTCAGCCGGATGTTATCCGAGCCCAGGTGGAGGTTGTGACGATGGAAAACGATCTTATAACTTGGGAGAAATCAAGGCCTGCAATAACGGCCAAATTAAACAGCTTGATGAATCGTCCGGCTGAAAGCAAATTGCCGTGGCCACAGGTAAATCCATATCGGCAGATAAAGATTGATTTTGCGCAGGTAAATGAACTGATAATGCAGAATAATCCTGAACTCCAAGGGGCAGCTTATGAAATTGAAGCAGCCTATAGCAAGGAAAAGCTGACTAAGAAGGAGTTTTATCCGCAGTTCGGTATCGGTGTTGCTGTTGATGCAGGAATGGGCGAAGACATGCACAGCAGGACGATGCCGAAGATACAGTTGACGCTGCCGATTTGGAGAAAAAAATACAAGGCTGCGGAAAGACAGGCGAAGGCACAGGTGCAGCAGGTGAAACAGCAGAAGGTGGAGATTGGAAATATTCTGTCCGCCCGCGCCCAGCAGGTTTTATTCGAACTTGAGAGCAGCGACAGGAAGATTCGTCTATACAGGGACACGATAATGCCGAAGGTAAAGGAGATGGTGGGGGCATCAGAGAGTGCATATAAGGCCGGCACACAGGATTTTCTGAATCTGATTGATTCACAGAGGACATTAATCAGGTATCAGCTTGAATATGAAAGGGTTATTGCTGATAACGGCCAGAGCATTGCGGAACTTGAAATGCTTACGGGGACAGACCTTTTGCCGAAAGAATCCCGGACAACAGCAGAACGTTTAAATGAAAAAAGAAAGCAGGAATAATGTATAAGCTATAAAGATGGATAAAACTTATGGAAGCTAATCAAGTGAAAAGCTGGTTTAAAATAATTTGCATAGCAATCCTTGCATTCCTTTCGGGGTATTTTATTAAATCTCTTTCTACTGAGACGAAAGAGCCGCATCAGGCATCAGAAAAGGCTGTTCAGAAATGGACCTGTTCGATGCACCCGGAAATAATTCGAGACAAACCCGGCAGATGTCCCAAATGCGGAATGGAATTAGTTCCTCTTGTCACAGAGGGGGAGGTTAATGAATTTTCAAGGCAGTTAGTCCTTTCCTCCGAAGCAGCGGCACTTATGGAAATAGAGACATCGGTCGTCGAAAGAAGGTTTGCTGAAGTTGAAGTAAGGATGACCGGCAAGCTCGATTATGATGAGACACGCATAAAAAATATTACCGCCCGGGTGCCGGGGAGGATTGACAGGCTGTTTGTGGATTTTACAGGCATAACCGTCAAGAAGGACGACCACCTTGTAAGCCTCTACAGTCCTGAATTGATAAGTGCTCAGGCTGAACTTGGGCAGGCAGTTAAAGCTTTTGAAAATTTAAAACCTGAAAGCTCCGATACTACGAAAAAATCTGCCTTGAACATGCTCGAAGCAGCAAGAGAGAAGCTTCGGCTGCTGGGGCTTCTCGATGAGCAGATAAAGGCCATAGAAAAGAGCGAAACGGATGTTACGCACGTTACGATTTTTTCTCCCATAGGCGGTGTTGTAATCGAGAAGGATGCGACGGAAGGAATGTATGTAGATACGGGGACGATTATTTACAAGGTTGCGGACCTCTCTCGGCTTTGGGCGAAGCTCGATGTGTATGAGTCGGACCTTGTCTGGATTAGATACGGCCAGCAGGCTGATATTACAACAGAGGCTTACCCGGGGCAGATATTTACCGGAACAATCAGTTTCATTGACCCTGTTTTAGACGATGCGACAAGGACGATTAAAGCGAGGGTCAATATCGATAATTCCGACGGGAGGCTAAGGCCGTCGATGTTTGTGAAGGCTGTGGTGCATTCGAAAGCAGCTTCTGAAGGGAAGGTAATGGACCCGAACCTTGCAGGAAAGTGGATTTGTCCGATGCACCCGGATATTATAAAACCAGAGGCAGGCACATGTGATATTTGCGGTATGAAAATTGTCACAGCCGAGTCACTGGGATATGTAAAGGCCGAATATGCGCCGCCTCTTGTGATTCCGGCGACGGCGCCATTGATAACGGGGAAGCGTGCAATTGTTTATGTTCACGACCCGAATGCTGAGAAGCCGACATTCGAAGGCAGAGAAATAGTTCTGGGTCCGAAAGCAGGGGACTTTTACATCGTAAGGGATGGCCTGAAGGATGGAGAATTGATTGTTACTAAGGGTGCGTTTCGGATAGATGCAGCCCTTCAGCTTCAGGCAAAGCCGAGCATGATGAATCCGAAGCCGAGATCGGCGCCGGCAGTGCATATACACGAATATTAAATTTTTTAAGGAGTAACAAAATGAAAGCAAAAAGATTTGTCTCAATCCTGATTTTAATGTCACTGGTGCTGGTGTTGTCATTTGCAATTACCGGCTGCCGGAAACAATCGCAGGCAACCGGCCAGAAATGGACCTGCCCGATGCATCCTGAAGTAATCAGTGAAAAAAGCGGTGAGTGTCCGAAATGCAAAATGAAGCTCGTCCCAATAGAGGGCGAAAAAGATGCCAATACAATGGGTGCGGCAATGCCGGCGGATATAGAGCAGAAGATGTGCCCGGTAATGGCGAATATGCCGATAAACAAGGACATATTCGTGGAGTATCAGGGGAAAAAGGTTTATTTCTGCTGCAACGACTGCAAGGCAAAATTCGAAAAAGAGCCGGAAAAATATCTGAGCAAACTTCCCCAGTTTTCGAAATAATAAATCGATGTGAAGACTGACCGCAAGCAGTATCAGGTACTTTATATGGAAAACATTCAGTACGAGCAGACGCCTGAACAAAAATCCGCAATAGGAAGATTGCTGGGATTTTGCATCTATAACAAACTTGTGGTGGGCCTTATTACAGCTTTTATTATCCTGTGGGGGATTTATGTCGCACCGTTTGACTGGAACCTTGGCGTAGAGAGAAATCCTGCTGCGGTCGATGCAATTCCGGATATCGGTGAGAACCAGCAGATAGTTTTCACAGAGTGGCCTGGCCGCTCGCCGCAGGATGTAGAAGACCAGATAACTTATCCATTGACAACGGCGCTGTTGGGCATACCCGATATTAAAACCATAAGAAGCAGCTCGATGTTCGGGTTTTCCTCTATTTACATCATATTTAAGGATTTTTCCGGATATGAAAAGCTGGTGCAGGGCAAGGATTTTTACTGGACAAGAAGCAGGATTCTCGAAAAGCTCAACAGCCTGCCTGAAGGCACACTGCCTGCGGGCGTTCAGCCGATGCTGGGTCCTGATGCGACAGCACTGGGACAGATTTTCTGGTACACACTCGAAGGAAGAGACCCGAATGGGAATCCTTCAGGCGGATGGGACCTCGAGGAGCTTCGCACTATCCAGGATTGGCAGATCCGGTTTAATCTGCGGTCTGCACAGGGCGTCAGTGAGGTTGCTTCTGTAGGCGGTTTCGTCAGAGAGTATCAAGTCGATGTTGACCCTGATGCACTGCGGTTTTTTAAGGTCACGCTTGAAGAAGTATTCGATGCTGTCGAAAGATCTAACATAGATGTCGGCGCTCAAACAATCGAACTGAACCGTGTCGAATATCTTGTTCGAGGCGTCGGATTTATAAAAAATGTAAGTGACATCGAGAACAGCGTCGTAAAGGTGAATGAAAATGTCCCCGTTCTGATAAAACAGGTCGCTAATGTCACAATCGGCGCTGAAGCAAGGCGCGGAGTTCTCGATAAGACAGGAGCGGAAGCTGTCGGCGGCGTAGTTGTGGCACGATACGGTTCGAATCCGCTGACGGTCATAAAGGATGTTAAAAAGAAAATTTCCGACCTTGCCCCATCACTGCCGGTAAAGGCTGTGATAGATTACAATCTTGCCGGTCCTGAGCAAATCAGGGATTTTGCAAAGAGCAATGGTTTCGAAGCATTCGACGGTTCGATGTTAAATCAGAGCGGCTGGCTCGATTACACAAGGAAAACTGTGCAAAACAGATGGCCCGAATGGCTCAATACAAGCCAGGTGACTGTTGTTCCGTTTTATGACAGGACGGGATTGATTTATGAAACGTTAGGGACGCTAAACGATGCTCTTTACCAGCAGATACTTGTTACCGTAATCGTGATTGTAATTATGGTGATGCATCTTCGCAGCAGCATTCTGATTAGTGCGGTAATGCCCTTAGCGGTTCTCGGCTGTTTTATAACAATGAAGACGTTCGGTGTCGATGCGAATATTGTCTCCCTATCGGGTATTGCTATAGCAATCGGCACGATTGTGGATATGGGCATAGTAATATGTGAGAACATACTATATCATCTGAAGACAGACCCGCAGGATATGCCTCGTGCGGAGGTAATTCATCGAGCAGCGGCAGAGGTGGGAAGCTCGCTTGTCTCCGCGATGGCTTCGACCATAATCAGTTTTATTCCTGTATTTTTTATGAGCGGGCCGGAAGGCAAACTTTTCAAGCCGCTGGCGTTCACAAAAACCTTTGCTCTTTTTGCCTCCATCGTGGTTGCACTGACTATTATTCCTCCTGTTGCCCATATTGTATTTTTCCCGCGCAAGATAAATAAAAAATACATAAGGTTGAGCCTGTATTTTCTTGTTATAGCCGCCGGACTATATGCGGCATATCTTGTGGGGTGGATTGTCGGGCTGGCGATTATGGGTTTTGCGGCATATCATTTGTTCAAGAACCTCTTGCCGCAGAAAGTTCGGGAGGCCGGCCCTTACATCGCGAACATCGCCGCACTTCTTGTTGTCGGGCTTTTGCTTATTCTGGACTGGGAGCCGCTCGGGCCGCAGAGAGGTTTAATCCGGAATTTTGTGTTTGGTGCGGGCCTTATCGGCATTTTGATGGCGGGAGTATTATTGTTTCAGTATTTTTATACACCGATTCTTAGCTGGTGTCTGAGGCATAAAATTATTTTTCTTTGCGTGCCGGGAACAATCCTGCTGCTGGGATTAATTATATGGCTGGGCTTCGATACGGTTTTCGGATTTATCCCGAAGGCCGCCGGGGCTGTTGGTCTTGAGGAAAGCGATGTCCGCTCGACAATTGTCTGGGCGGGCGCAAGCCATAAATTTCCCGGCCTTGGCAAGGAATTTATGCCTCCACTCGACGAAGGTTCATTTCTTTATATGCCGACGACAACGCCGCATGCCTCGGTCGGCGAGGCCCTCGATATCCTTCAAATGCAGGATATTGCAATGAGGAACATTCCCGAGGTCGAATCGGCGGTTGGGAAAATCGGACGTGTTGAATCCGCCCTCGACCCGGCACCAATCGGGATGATTGAAACTGTTGTCAACTATAAAAGCGAATACATTACCGATAAGAACGGCAGAAGGATTAATTTTCGCTATGACAAAAAAAAGGGGGAGTTTGTTCGTGACAGTGATGGAGAGCTTATAGCCGATTCTTCCGGAAGACCTTACCGGCAGTGGAGAGAGCAAATTCGCTCGCCGGATGATATCTGGAAAGAAATTCTTTCTGCGACACAATTTCCTTCCGTAACTTCTGCACCGAAGCTGCAGCCGATTGCAGCGAGAGTAGTAATGCTGCAGAGCGGAATGCGTTCGGCTATGGGAGTAAAAATCAAGGGTCCTGATTTGGACACGATTGAGAAGGTGGGCTACGAAATAGAGCGGATACTCAAGGAAGTGCCTTCCATAGAGCCATCTACTGTAGTTGCAGACAGGATTATCGGCAAACCATATCTGGAAATTGTGCCAGACCGCATTGCCCTCGCCCGATACGGCGTTGTGATGGAAGAGTTTCAGAATATTATCGAAGTTGCGGTCGGGGGCATACCTGTAACAACGACAGTAGAAGGGCGCAAGCGATTTGCGGTCCGGGTAAGATACCTTCGGGAGCTGCGCGACAACATCGAGGGACTTTCACGGATTCTTGTGTCGGGAGCAGAAGGAATCCAGGTTCCGCTCGACGAGGTTGCCGAAATCCGTTATGTCCGGGGGCCTGAAAATATAAAAAGCGAGGATACTGCGCTGGTTGGGTATGTTTTGTTCGATATGAAAGAGGGAAATGCGGAAGTGGATGTTGTAGAGGAAGCGGACAGGCTCATAAAATACGAGGAATCAGCCGGCCGGTTTGTGCGGCCTGCTGGTGTTGTTATTACTTTTGCAGGCACTTATGAGAACCAGCTTCACGCAGCCAGGACGCTTATGGTTCTCGTTCCATTGGCATTATTTAGTATATTTATGGTCCTGTATTTCCAGTTTAGACGGGTTTCGACAACGCTTATGATTTTCGTCGGAGTTATGGTTTCCTGGGCGGGGGCATTTCTTCTGATTTGGCTGTATGCTCAGCCCTGGTATATGAACTTCAGCATTTTCGGCGTTAATATGAGGGATCTGTTTCAGGTGCATCCTGTTAATTTAAGCGTGGCAGTCTGGGTGGGCTTTTTGGCGCTCTTCGGCATCAGCGACGATGATGGTGTGGTGATGGCAACTTATCTCGACCAGACTTTCCGGAAAATTAAGCCATCGACAATCGAAGAAGTTCGCCAGGCAACTATTGCAGGGGGGAGGCGGAGGGTCCGTGCGGCTCTTATGACAACGGCTACGACAATCCTTGCGCTGATACCAGTATTCACATCAACCGGCAGAGGCTCGGACATTATGGTGCCGATGGCGATTCCCTCTTTCGGAGGAATGACAATAGAAATTCTTACGATGCTGATTGTGCCGGTGCTTTATTGTGCATATCAGGAGCACCGGCTCAAATCTTCCCCATCAGCATAAGGGCTTATAATTTCACAGGCCTGCATAGATTCTTCTTTTCATTCGCAACTCTGCCGCAGTGCTCGCACATAAATTTAGGTTCACGCACAAGAGACTTGTATTCTTCCGTGTTCTGTGCCTGGTAGCCTAAGTTTGCCAGATAGCAAAG
>JBFZBH010000021.1:0-9942 GCA_041308525.1 Phycisphaerae bacterium
CTGTCGCGCTTCAACCTGTCCTGGAGCCTGGGCCTGATGATCAGCCCCGCCCTCGCCGGCTGGCTCAGCCAGCTGCACCCGGAGTACCCCGTCCTCGGTACAATCGCCATGCAGGGAGATTCAAATCGCGCAGCACACAGTTCGTATCGAAACAGCAGCTCAAGTTTTTTGTCTTTATTATGACCTCACTTACCATAGCTTTTTCTTTCTGAAGTGCGCACGGATGATTATGCTCACAAGGTTCATCAGGAACACTATCGCAATGAGAACAAATGCAGTCCCGAAAATAATTTTCGACGGAATGTTCGGGACCTGCGTAGCAATTGTATAGAGATGATACGGAAGTGCCATAGCCTGGTCGAAAGCGGACTGGGGCAGATAAGACATCCAAAAGCATACAACAGTAAAAAGAATAGGCGCAGTCTCGCCTGCGGCCCTGCTTAAACTCAAAACTGTTCCGGTAAGAATTCCCGGGACTGCGTATGGCAGGACGCAATTTCGAATTGTCTGCCATTTTGTTGCACCGAGCGAAAGACTAATCTCGCGAAAACTTGCAGGAACGGTCTCCAGCGCCTCCTTCGTTGCTGTTATTATCACAGGCAGGCTCATAATTGCCAGAGTCAGAGATCCCGCTATTATCGATTTGCCCAGATTTAGCAGAAGAACGAACAATCCGAATCCGAACAGGCCGTAAACTATCGACGGCACACCTGAGAGGTTCACGACGCATAACTTAATCAATCGTGTGAAAAAATTGTCTTTAGCGTATTCAACAAGATAAATCGCCGCAAGAACACCCAGGGGAAGGGAAAAAATCATTGTCCCGATGACAAGAGCTATTGTCCCGACTATCGCGGGAAAAATCCCGCCTTCCTTCATTCCATCGCGGGGCTCTGCTGTTAAGAATTCCCAGTTGACCGCCCCTATGCCTTTTATTGTTACATATATTATGGTAAAAATAATCGGCACAACCACGACCAGCGTTGCAAGGCCTAAGATAAAAAAGGCTATATTTTGTCGTGTTTTAGCCGAGCTCATTTTCTTGTCCTCTGAAGATAAACTTCAGCAATAAAATTAATTATAAATGTTATAATAAAAAGAATCAGCCCCGTTGCAAACAGGGCCAAATAATGGTCGGAACCGCTGACAGTCTCGCCCATCTCGCCCGCTATGGTCGCCGTAAGAGTTCTTAACGGCTGCAATATTGAGTGCGGAAGTATCGGGGAATTGCCTGTTACCATCAATACCACCATTGTCTCGCCGATAACCCTGCCGATCCCTAACATTATTGAGGCCATAATCCCAGACGATGCAGCAGGCAGCAAAATCCGCCAGAGCGTCTGCCATCTTGTTGCACCCAGACCGAACGCTGCCTCACGGTAGCTTTTCGGAACCCCTGTAATCGCATCCTCCGATATGCTTATGATTGTGGGAAGCGCCATAAATGCTAAAAGCAGGCTGCCTGTAAGGCCGCACATCCCGGTATTCAAATGAAATGTCTCTTTTAGAAACGGCCCCAGCCAGACTATCCCGATGAAACCCAGAACTACACTCGGTATCGATGCGAGAATTTCCACCAGAGATTTTAAGATATGCTTAAGTGTTGGCGGCGCAACCTCCGCTATAAACATTGCTGTCGCCACGCCGAGAGGAACACAAATTATTATTGCGCCGATCGTGACAAATATCGAGCCGAGCACAAGCGGGATGATTCCGAATTTCGGCGGCTCGGAAACAGGCAGCCATTTAGTCCCGAACAAAAAGTCTTTTATCGGATAAACACCGAAAAGCGACAGTGATTCCTTCAGGAGAAGCAGAAAAATCAAAATGACAAATAAAATTACCAGCAGGCCGCTGAGCCTGATACAGCTTTCTATAATAAATTCTCTAATCTTTTTGAACAATCGTCTGTATCCTCGGTACGAAGCCGCTTTCAACCATAAGCTTCTGTCCTTCGGGACTTAACGCAAAATCGATAAATATTTTGGTCACACCCTGCGCCGGACCATTGGTAAAAAAATAAAGAGGTCTGGACAGCGGGTATTGCTTGCTTAAAACGCTGTTTACATCAGGGGCAATGAAGTCTGCGTCCTTTGCAACTTTGATGGTCTTGGTCCTGTCGGAAACATATCCCATGCCGAGATACCCGATGGCATCTTCATTTACAGCGACCTCTTCCACTATGGCCTGTGATGAAGACAATAACAGGGTATCTGATGAAAATTCGCTGGTGCTGCTCTTTTTTCCGAGCTTTACCACAACTTCCTTAAAATAGGAATATGTCCCGGAGCTTACTTCTCTGGAAAGTGTAACGATATGCAAATCTTTTCCGCCAAAATCCTTCCAGCTGGTTTTTTTGCCGGTAAAAATATCGTGCAGCTGATTGATAGTGAGACAGCAGACCGGATTATTTTTATTAACGATTAAGGCAACGCCGTCAAAACCTATGATGGTTTCATTAGGTTCCACTCCCCTTCGTTTTGCCATGTCGATTTCTTCCTGCTTGATTTCCCGCGAAGCAGTTGCAATATCAGTGGTTTTGCTGATGAGGGAAGCGATTCCAACGCCGCTGCCGCCGCCTGTGATTGCGATTTTTACCTGCGGATTTTCCCCGACAAAATCTTCGCTAATCATCTGGACGGCATTGACAATCGTATCAGAGCCGATAATGCGTATTATCTTCACCTGTCCGCCTACAGTGTCTGTTTTCCGGCAGCCGATGATGAACGATGACCATATTAATAAAAGTATTATATGCTTCTTTCCCATATCCCTTCGGATTTTACCAGAGGCCTGTTTGAATTTGCAAGCCTTTTATAAAACTTTTGTCAGTTGACTTATCCTGCCCCTGCGTTATTATATTTCTATTGTGTTTTTGCTGCAATTTATCGGAGTCTTTAATACAATTTATGAGCGATTTTTATACTGAAAGCCTCAACAGGCTCATAGAGGAATTTGGAAAGCTCCCCGGAATCGGGCCCAAAACAGCCGAGCGGCTTGCCTTCTATATTCTCAACGCCCGAACCGATGAGGCCCTGGCACTGGCCAATGCCATAAGCGACGTGAAAACAAAGATAAAAAAATGCTCTCTGTGCGGCAGCATTGCCGAAGGAGACATTTGCGAAATCTGTGCCGACCCGAAACGAGACAAATCCATCATCTGCATTGTCGAGCAGCCCAAGGATATTGTCAGTCTCGAAAAAACCGCTTCCTGCAAATGGGTTTATCACGTTCTCGGCGGACATATCGCGCCGCTCGAAGGCATCGATGCAGATGACCTCAATATAAAATCGCTTATCGAGCGTGTCCGCAAGGACGGGATCAAGGAAGTTGTTATGGCTACAAATCCGAATATCGCGGGCGACGGCACAGCCCTTTATATAAGCTCGCTTCTGAAAAATACTGGTGTCAAGATAACGCGGCTGGCCCGAGGCCTGCCAACAGGCTCGACAATCGAATATGCAAATGCTAAAATCCTTACTGATGCCATTCTTGGCCGTCAGGAAATGGAATAGTTATTTTTTCGGAGGTATGAATATGAATATTAACGGCAAAAAAACAAAAAATATTTTTTCTTCACTTCTTGATTCGACAAATTCCAAATCCGGGAGATTTTCGCGCCGTAAATTTCTTCAGAGTTCAGCTGCTGCTGCAGCATTCACCATCGTTCCCAGCAGCGTCTTTGGTGCAGATTCGACCGGCCTGCCGCCGAGCGAAAAACTCAACATCGCTGCTGTCGGCATCGGCGGTATGGGAAGAAACAACATCGGCGAATGTGAATCGGAAAATATCGTTGCCCTCTGCGACGTGGATGACAATATGGCAAGGCCTGTTTTCGAAAAATATCCGAACGCAAAAAAATACCGCGACTACCGCGTTATGCTCGAAAAGGAAAAAAATATCGATGCGGTCATAATCGCCACACCCGACCATACCCACGCAATTGTCGCGCTGGCTGCTATGGAACTTGGAAAGCATGTCTATGTCCAAAAGCCTCTGACATGGTCGGTTGCCGAGGCACGTCAGCTTGCCGAAGCAGCCAAAAAATATAAAGTCGCTACCCAAATGGGTAACCAGGGTCACTCCGGCGAAGGTATCCGGCTGATATGCGAATGGACCTGGGACAATGCTATAGGTCCGATTCGCGAGGCCCACGCCTGGACAAATCGTCCTGTCTGGCCTCAGGGTATTCCAAGGCCCGCTGAAACTCCTGACGCCCCGCAGCACCTCGACTGGAACCTCTGGCTCGGCCCGGCCCCGCAGCGGCCGTTCAATCCAATCTATCATCCATTCAATTGGCGCGGCTGGTACGATTTCGGGACGGGCGCCCTCGGCGATATGGGCTGCCACATAATCGACCCGATATACTGGGCGCTGAAGCTCGGACAGCCTGAAAGCGTCCAGGCCGTATGCGCTCAGCAGATGGACCCCTCTGATAGATGGAAAAAACTTGTCAACACCGAAACATATCCATCAGCCTCGGTTGTCCATTACAATTTCCCCGCAAGGGGCAATTTGCCTGCAGTCAAGCTTCACTGGTATGATGGGGGGCTGTTGCCGGCGATTCCTGATGTTTTTGAGCCTGACAGAAAATTGCGTGAAAACGGCGGTCTGCTTATCGGCGAAAAGGGCGTCATTATGTATAACGATTCCGGCGAAAGCCCCATCATCATTCCCGAAGATAGAAGAAAGGCCTACAAAATGCCGGAAAAGTCCATCCCCAGAATCACAACTTCGCACGAGAAAAACTGGCTTGAGGCCTGCAAGGGCGGCAAGCCTGCCTGTGGGAACTTCGAATATTCCGCTGCCCTCGCCGAAGCCGTCCTGCTCGGAAACATTGCGCTGAGGTTTTTAGGAAACAGGCTCATCTGGAATGCAGCGGATATGAAATTTACAAACCTGCCGGATGCCAATCAGTTCATCCAGAGGCAATACCGAACAGGCTGGTAGGTTAAGAAAATAAAAGATAAAAAATTAAAAATAAAAAATATTATGAATAAAAAGTGTTCATTGTCATTCTGAGCGAAGCGAAGAATCTCTCTTTTTGAAAGATAGATGCTTCGCCTCGATGAATTGAGATTCAGTATGACAAAAGCTCAAATTAATCTATATAACAAAATTAAAAATAATAAATAAAAAATTTCAGGGCGAGCTTAATGGCGGACAATATTCGGGTCGTTGTGGCGGGTTATGGCAATATGGGTTACTCCCATTCTGCTGCATACAAACAGCTCGACGGCTTCGAACTTGTCGGCATCGTCGGACGCAATCAGCAGAAATTAAGCGTCGCTGCCAAAAAATTAAACATCCCGCCGGACCGTCAGTTCTGCAATTTCGAATCCGCCATAAAAATCTTAAAGCCCGATGCCGTCTCCATCTGCACCTATCCCGATACACATGCAGAATTTGTCCTTAAGGCCCTCGTACGCGGTATGCATGTCTTTGTCGAAAAGCCGATTGCACAGACTGTCAGTGAGGCGCGGCAAATCGTGCGGCTGGCAAAGAAAAAGAAGAAAAAAGTTGTCGTCGGATATATTTTGCGTCATCACCCGGTCTGGATAAAATTTATCGAAATCGCACGAACTCTCGGCAAACCCCTTGTTATGCGTATGAACTTAAATCAACAAAGTTCTGCCGATAAATGGTTTTGCCACAAGCAATTGATGAACTCGATGTCGCCAATTGTCGATTGCGGCGTCCATTATGTCGATGTAATGTGCCAGATGACACAATCGAAACCCGTCAGCGTCCACGCAATAGGAGCGAGGCTCACTGATGAAATCAAGCCGAAGATGTACAACTACGGACAATTGCAGGTTGTTTTTAAGGATTCCTCAGTCGGGTGGTATGAAGCTGCCTGGGGGCCGATGGTCAGCGAGACAGCGTTCTTCGTTAAGGATGTAGTTGGTCCGAAAGGATGTGTCAGTATTGTCGAGCGGACAAGCGATTCAAAAGCCGGCTCTGATGATATCGAGTCCCATACGAAAACAAATCGGCTGCGGATTCACAGTGCCGCGATTGGAAACGATGGTAATTTTGTCAGCAAAGATACTTTTATCGACACTACCGATGAGCCTGACCATCAGCAGCTTTGCAATCTCGAACAGGCGTTCTTTTTAAGGTCCATCAGGGACAATCTCGACCTTTCCAGCCATCTCGAAGATGCGGTCAACAGTCTTCGCATTGTTCTTGCTGCTGATAAATCCGTCCGCTCCGGAAAGGTCGTCAATCTATGACAACGCGCCGAAATCTTGAAAAGCCCAATATACATTTTTCGTTTACGACATACGCATTACTAATGACGCATTACGATTTTTAGGATTTTTCTATGCCGATCGAATTATATGTGCGTTTGAGCCTGATGATGTTCCTTCAGTTTGCAATCTGGGGAGCCTGGTCGCCAGTCCTGGCATCGTATCTTTTCGGGAGCCTCAAATTTACCGGCAAACAGACCGCCTGGATTTATGCGACCCTCTGGCTTGCCTGCATTGTCTCTCCGTTCATCGGAGGCCAGATTGCCGACCGCTGGTTTCCATCTCAATATTTTCTTGCCATAGCCCATCTTCTTGGCGCGGTCCTCCTTTTTATCGCAGCACGAAAAACGAAATTCCTTTCTCTGTTTATTGTCCTCGGTCTCTATTGCCTACTTTATGCCCCAACAATCGCCCTTGCCAATTCCATTATGTTCTCAAACATCCCCGACACTGAAAGTCAGTCCGGCACTATCCGTGTCTGGGGGACAATCGGCTGGATTGCAGCAGGTCTTCTTCTTGCGCTCTGGCGAAACACGGGCAAATTGAAAATAAAAGGCTCCGATGCCTTAAGTCTGGCTGCCTTCTTTTCACTGATTATGAGCGTATTCTGCTTTCTTCTGCCGAACACACCTCCGCCGGCAACTCCTTCAAGCCCCTGGGCATTTATCGATGCCTTTAAGCTGCTCAATGATTACAACTTCCTTACGTTTCTTATAATTTCATTTGTCGTTACAACTGCGCTTCAGTTCTATTATGTTCCCACGGCCCTGTTTCTCGAAGACCTCGGTATCAAATCCAAAAATGTCTCGGCTGTTATGACAATTGCACAGTCAGCCGAAATTATCACGATGGCCCTTGCTCTTGCATACCTGCTGCCGAAAATCGGTTACCGCTGGACACTGGTTATAGGAGTTTTGGCCTGGCCGCTTAGATATATAATTTTTTCTCTGATGCGCCCATTGTGGCTTGTAGTGTCGTCTCTATCTCTGCACGGTTTGGGTTATACGCTCTTTTTCTTTGTCGGACAGATGTATGTCGATAAGGTCGCGCCCGATGATATAAAAGCCTCGGCACAGGCCCTGATTGTAATAACAACACTCGGCTTTGGTAATTTCCTCGGCACCCAGATTACAGGCGCTGTAATGGACCACTTCAGGGCGAATGAAAAATTCCGCTGGCGGCCAATCTTTCTATTTCCCTGCGCCATAACAATCGCCTGCGCCATCGCCTTTCTTGTTTTGTTTAAAGGTTGACAATCCCCGAATTTTTATATAAGAATAGCTCAACTTTTGTAAGGAGGTGTTATTATGCGTAACTTTGCGATTTGTGTGATGCTCGTAACGGGCTGCATTATGTCCTGTGGTTTCGCAGCCGAAACAAACTCTCTTCCAATCAACAGCCATCCGGAGACGGATGCGTATAACGGCTGGCATTTAGCGATTCAGGCGTGGTCATTCAACCGCTACACATTTTTCGAAGCAATCGACAAAACAGCATCACTCGGCCTGCACTACATCGAAGCCTATCCGGGGCAGCGTTTATCCAAGGAAAAACCGGAGATTCGTTTTGACCACAATGCCTCAGCCGAGGTGAAAAAAGAAGTAAAACAGAAATTGTCTGATGCCGGAGTCAGGCTCATCAATTACGGCGTTGTGGACCTTCCCAATAACGAAGCCGAATGCCGCAAGGTCTTCGATTTTGCAAAGGAGATGGGAATCGAAACAATCGTTTCAGAGCCGACGCCGGAAACTATGGAACTGGTCGATAAGCTTTGCAAAGAATACAATATTAAGGTTGCCATACATAACCACCCCAAGCCGTCTTTCTACTGGAATTATGAGAAGGTCATCGAGGTCTGCAAGGGCAGAAGTCCGTCAATCGGCTCCTGCGCCGATGCAGGGCATTGGATGAGAGGTTCTCTTAATCCTGTCGAGGCGGTTAAGAAGCTTGAAGGCCGCATTATAAGCTTTCATCTGAAGGACTTAAACGAGTTCGGCAAGCCTGATGCTCACGATGTTCCGTGGGGCACGGGCAAGGCAGATATCCCTGCAATTCTTGCTGAGCTGAACCGTCAGAAATTCAAAGGCGTCTTCTCCATAGAGTACGAGTATAACTGGAACAATTCAGTTCCTGATATTCGAAAGTCTATAGAATATTTTAACGCCCAGGCAGCGAAACTGAATCCTTCCGGCTGGGTTGACCTCTTTGCCCCCGACCTTTCCAACTGCACATACAAACCGGATACGTGGGTCTTTGCAGATGGCGTTTTGTCTGCAAAGAAGGATGATTTTATCTGGACAAAGGAGAAATACGGAAACTACATCCTCGATTTGGAGTTCAAAGTTGATAAAGGTTCCAACAGCGGCATCTTCCTTCGCTGCGGCAGTATGGAAAACTGGCTCAATACATCCATCGAGCTGCAGGTGCTCGATTCAGCAGGAAAGGAAAAACCGGATAAGCATGACTGTGGTGCGATATACGATATCCTCGAGCCAACTAAAAATATGATGAAGCCTGCGGGCGAGTGGAACCGCTGCACAATCACCTGCAAGGATAATAAAATTTATGTCGTCCTTAACGGCCAGCAGATTATCGATATGGACCTTGACCGCTGGACGCAGGCGGGCAAGAATCCAGATGGCACGCCAAATAAATTCAGTACGGCTTATAAAGATATGCCGCGAACAGGCTTTGTCGGTCTGCAGGGCGTTCACGGGGGCGAAGGCACGACCTATTATAGAAATCTCAAAATCAAAAAGCTGCCCGGTTAGCAGTTTGATGGTTTATGATATATTGGGGTGCTGCAAGATGAGAAAAATTTTTTCTTAATCTCGCTGATTGTTTACATTTTATTTAAAATTTCACACTGTTTTAGAAACTAAAGGTTTTTTTCGAAATTTTTTCAGCGAGTATGGTATAATATTTTTAATCGAAAATTTTTACTCAATACGTATTACTACTTATGCATTACTAATTATAAGGCGGATTGATGGCTGAACCAATTAAAATGCAGTTGAGCAACCAGATGAGGCTCGAGCAGCAGATGAAGCTGGCGCCTCATATGATTCAATCTATGGAGATTCTGCAGCTTCCAATCCTTGCACTGCAGGAGCGAATCGAGCAGGAGATTAACAGCAACCCCGTCCTCGAGCTTGTTGAGCCTGTCGAATCCGGCGCCGATGAATCCCTGCCGGCTGCTCCCGATGCTGCAGCGTCGCCTTCGCAAACCGAAAAAACCGAAGACTTCGATCGCATCGAAGATCTCGATGATGACTATTCGGAATATATCAGCCAGGCCGATACTTTTCAGTCGTCTGCTTCTTCGGATGAAGCTGATAAAAAGCTCGAGGCCATTAAGAATACTGCTGCTCCGCCAATTTCGCTGCACGATTTTCTCGACCAGCAGTGGACACTCATCGATGCCCCTGAAGGTGTGAAGAAGGCAGGCTACACAATCATAGATTATATCGATGTCCGCGGGTATCTGTCTGTGCGGCTTGAGCAGCTCCATAATGATAAAAGCGAATTCTCCCCTCAAGACCTCGACAGCGCCCTTGCCCTCATTCAGAAGCTCGAACCTGCCGGTGTAGGTGCGCGTGACCTCAGAGAGTGCCTGCTCATCCAGCTTTCTCAGTGGGGCGACGATGCGTCTTTCGAAACTGCCCTTGTTAAGGATTATCTCGACGAC
>JBFZBH010000022.1:0-9876 GCA_041308525.1 Phycisphaerae bacterium
TGCATCCAGTTGGCGAGAAACAGCCGCGGGCCGCTCAGATTCTCCAGATGTATGTCGATGAGTTAGAAGAGGTAACAGGCCTGGAAAGGTGGAAGAGAACCAACAAGGAATATTTTAAGCTGATTCAGCTTGAAAATCCTGCTCCGTAAGATTCGCATTTACTATTTCAGTGATCTTTTCATATCCGGGCGGGAATCATTCAAAAAAACGAGCCGGTAGATAATTAACGGCCGATGTATCCTTCCTCAATGCAAAAGTCAATAATGTCAGCGCCTAACGGAGCTGCATCTTTTGAGCCTCGCTGGCCGCCTTCGACAATAACTGTAAGAGCGATTGTCCGGCCTTTATCGTCCTTGGCGAATCCTGCGAAGATTGCATTTTCGGGATTTTCCGTTGAGCCTGTCTTGCCGAAAACAGTTACGCCGTAACTGTTGAAAGAGCGGCCTGCAAATGCAGGATTTGCTGTTCCTTCAGTTTCGTTGACGACAGCAAACATTCCATCGTAAACAGTTCGAAGTGTTTCAGGTGAGATTTGCAGAGGAATCGGTTGGGCCGTAAAGCTGCTGTTGTTATTCAGGAAAAGAGTTGGAGCAAGGAATGAACCGCTGCGGGCGATGGTTGCCATTGCGTTCGCAATTTGCAATGGTGTAGCACGCAGGTTGCCCTGACCAATTCCAAAGAGCCTTTTTTCTCCTTCGTTTATGGGCGGAAGTTGGCCGGGATTTTCCGGTCGAGAGCTTGAAATTATTCCGGCTGCCTCGATGAGATTTCTTTCGGTGCCTTTTTCATCTGCCGTAATGGGGACAGGCAGAATCTCTCTTCCGAAACCGAAACTTAGCAGCCGGCTTTGAAGAATTTCGCCGGGGATTCTGTCAGCGAGCCTTGAAAAGTAGATATTGCAGCTTCCCTTGATTGCATTGCGGGCGGTGTTCGGCCATTTGTTATCGTGCCCGACACCGGGATTATCTTTTGTTATCCAGCATTGCGGCCAGCCCTCCGGAGGACGGCGCCCGGGGCAGCTTATGACTTCTGATGCGGTGATGGTTTTGGATTCCAGACCTGCTATAAGGATAAATGGTTTAATCGAAGAGCCGGGCGGATACAGCTTGTTTATGGCGCGATTAATCATCGGCTCGCTTGCATTGTTTATCAGGTCTGCGTAATCAGACCTGACCAGATTCAAATCGAATGTCGGAAGGGAGGCAATTGCGAGGATGCCGCCTGTTTGAACATCGATGACCACAGCAGATAAACCCGGGAAGGCAGAACCGGGGCCGAGCGATGAAAGACGGTCCTCGATTTTTTTCTGCAGCTCGGCATCGATTGTCAGGGCGACGTCTTTTCCGAATTCGGTTTGAGTTTGTCTTTCAGTGCCGTCAACGTCATAGAGAATTTCTCCGCGTTTGCCTCTCAGCAGTGTCTCACATACATATTCGATACCGCTAAAACCAGCCACATCACTTGACAGGTATCTTTGGAACCTGTCGTCTTCGAAGAGGAGCTTGTCTTTTTGCGAAGGCAGGCTTACCCAGCCGATTGTCTGTGCGGCCAGTGTCCCGTAAGGATAAATCCTCTCGGTGCCGGGTGAAATTTTTATACCTTCGACGTTCATAAATTCGAGCTGAGCTGTGAAGATGTCGTCATCGGTTTTGAGACGAACAAGCGGATGGTGCTGGTGCATCTCGGCAATATCGGTTTTTCCGACAAGAAGCAGCCTTGTGTTAGGGTCGGGGAATTGGTTTTCGAAATCATCAGTTAGCTCCGACAATTTTACACCGACCAGATTGCCGCTGTATTTTTCGAAGAGCTTCGAGCCTGTGCAGTTTTTACGCCAGGCCTGAAAGAGCCGCCAGTTCCAGATTTTATTGTTTTGAAGGGTGATATTTTCAATCATGGCTTGTTTATCGGCGCCGAACAGCGAACATTTGTCTAACAGTTGTTCAAGGGCCTGGTTGTCTGATTGAATTTCGTCAATCAGCTTCTGCTGGTTATCGGGCGAATTTTTGCTGTCGAGCGCTTCGAGAATCCTTATTTGCCGCACCCGCGGGTCGAGAATCGAAGTGAGCTGATAGCTTACCTGCAGCTCGAAAACCGGCTCATCGACAGCAAGAGGCCGGCCTTTGCGGTCGATTATTTTTCCCCGCAAAGTCTTCAGTGCAACTGAAGAGCCTCTCAGCGACTTTAACTGGGCAATTTTGTCCTGTATGGATGAAGTCGAAGCAAGCTGAAGGCCAGCAAGCCGAACCAGAAAGAGCATCAGGAGAACCGTAAACAGCAGAGTGAAAATTGTTATTCGTTTGGAATAGGGCATAAGAAAATAAAAACTAAAAAATAATAAAATAAAAAATATCTCAAATTTTTGAGCATTAATTTATGGCATTTTTATCATCTCCGAAAAGAGAAGGATTTGGTGCGCATCAGCATCGCCATTGGCACAAAAAGAAAAGGGCCTAATACAGCAGACATCAGTGCTGTCAGCAAAAGCGTGCGAAGGGTATAGAGGTCCTGGCCCTGCTTGATGTAGGAAAGCCAGCTTATGATAATTCCGGTCAGGATTGTGGCCATAAAAATAACAGCGCCCTGAAAGACCATTCTCTGGAAGGCAAGGATATGCCGGATATATGCCAGCAGTGTCCCGGTGATTCCGAAACCCAGAAAGGCCGGCCCCATCATAGGACCGATGAGGTCGGCAGCAAAGCCGATTGCAAATGAAGTTATTATGGCCTCAGTTGTATTGTAATACATTGAGAAAAAGACCATAGAGATTATCAGCAGGTCGGGCTTCATAGCCCAGCCGGAAGGAAGGGCAGCCTGCAGAATTGCTGCTGCAAGTATCAGTGCGGCAAAGCTGAACCACCGCATTTTGTAAATATTAAAGAATTTTGTCTGCCAGTTATTGTTCAAAATAATTTTCCTCTAAACCGAAAACTTTGCACGCATAACACACGGGATTATATATATTTCTTCGGTAACTGCGTAACAGATTAATTCGGGAAAAAATAATTTTTTTTACTTTTGACCGGCAGGTGATTTTTCAGGGTCTAATTATTGGGAACGAGGACGTCAACAGCGGCAAGCGAAGCAATATCACAGGCCGGCTGGATCGTTATGTCCCACAGAAACGGGCTTTGAGCGGTTTTACAGTCTTTAATATAACCAACGATAACAGGATTGGCCAGAAGAGCGGCTTTCGGCTGGCAAAAGACAGGCGCACCTGTATTGACTTTGTATTTTTTCAGGAAGGACAGTATCTTTGCCTGATTGCTTCTGTTGCCCTGCAGGATGGTGGAATAATCGCCAATTTTAACAGCCATTCTGCAGGATGGGCTTGTGATAAGCGTAACCTTCGCCGAGTATGCAGAGACTTCTGATATTATGCCGATAATGCTGCAATCGCCCATCACGAACTGGTTCACCGCAAGCCCCTGTTTTTTGCCGCAATTTATTATCAGCTCGCCCGCAGAGGACTTTGTGATATTCGCAGGAACGAGTTTTGTATTGGGCAGGGGGGTGGAATTAAGAAAACCTCTAAGGCTGTCATTTTGCTTCTGGGTCATTTCAAGCTGTTGTTTGAGGTTTTCGATTTCGTTTCTGAACCTGCTGATGTCCCGGCTCTCTGCGGATGAATTGTACTCGACTTGTGCGGATAAATTCAGATTTCTTACGGTGCCCAGCGGCCAGCGGAAGATATGAGCGAACATAAGCTGGGCCTTGCCGGTCAGCGACTGGGGGATGAGAAGAAGAATGCATCCTGCGAGAATCAGCCAGGTAAATAACATTCCGTTGGACAGTTTTTTTCGCCTGCTATCCATAGCGAAGCTGTATCAATTCTATATAGAGCTTTGAAGGATTATTCCCACCTGTGCTTGTCGTGGTCCATCGAATCTTTCCAAAGCTCGAGATTTTCCAGATAGACACTTGTTCCGCGTGCAACGGCTGACATCGGGTCATCGACCCTTTCTACGTGCAGCCCTGTAGCATTTGCAATAACCGAATCCATACCGCGCAGAAGAGAAGTTCCCCCGCAAAGATGAATTCCGTTTTCGATAAGGTCAGCAGCAAGCTCCGGCTCGGCCTTTTCGAGAGTATGGGTGACACCATCGATGATTCCGGCAATTGCCTCCTGAAGGGCTTCACGAATTTCCTCGCTGGTGATTGTGATTTTTCTCGGAAGTCCTGTGATGGTATCTCTTCCTGCGATCTCCATAGTCAGCTCTTCTTCGAGAGGTGCAGCCGAACCGATCTGGATTTTGACCTTTTCGGCTCTCGGCTCTCCGATAAGAAGATTGTAAGTTTTCTTGAGGTGGTTGATGATTGCCTCATCGAGACTGTCGCCGCCGATGCGGATCGAAGAACAGCAGGCGATATCCGCCAGGCTCATAATAGCGACCTCAGTTGTGCCGCCGCCGATATCGACAATCATCGAAGCTGTCGGTTCAGTAATTGGAAGACCGGCACCGATGCCTGCAGCCATAGGTTCATCCACGAGAAAAACTTTTCTTGCGCCTGCACGCTCGGCACTGTCAATAACAGCGCGTCTTTCGACTGCGGTAATTCCGCTTGGCACAGCGATGACAACCCGGGGATGTATCAGATTATTTCTGCCGTGGACTTTTCTGATAAAGTAGCCAAGCATTGCCTCAGTGATTTCGAAATCGCTGATAACGCCGTTCTTCAAAGGCCTTACAGCGGTAATTGAGCCTGGAGTTTTTCCGAGCATCTCCTTGGCAACAAGACCAACCGCTTCACCATTGTTCAAGACAATATTAGTCCCTTTTCGGACAGCAACAACGGAAGGTTCATTGAGAACGATGCCTTTACCCCGGACGCAAACAAGTGTGGTACAGGTTCCGAGGTCGATACCCATATCCATACTGAACATACCCAACATTCTGTCCAGTATCATTTTCGAATCCCTTCAAAAAAACCGGTTTATCAGGATGTTTTTATAATATGGGCAAAGAATTGTCAATACTAATTTTATCTACGGAAGTTTAAAAAGTGTGCCGTAACGGTCGTAGCAGGTAAAAGCTACGAAAACGGTGGTTGCAAGGACTACGCCGAGGGCGAATGCAACAAGAACGGTGTATATATTGCTTGGTGCAGATGGTTTTTCAGGATGAACAGGTCCGACTGGACTCATAAAACAACCTCATAAAATACCAATTAATAGTAAATACAGCTTATAAATTCGTAGAAACGGTATCGCCGACTTTAGGCTCCTGCTGAATAAGCTCGAGCAAGCCGACGGCCTTATCGGTAACTGCGTCAATAACCACGATATCGCAGATAAACTGACTGTCCCTGCTGACATGGAATTTCATGCCTTTTTTCACGCCATCGACTGTTCCAATAGATATCTGGGCAATGTTGTTTTGCAGGTCAAGACCCGTAAGTTTGCCTTTCAGGCTCAAGGTCGTTGTTGGGGCTGTCGGAACCAGCCTTGCGGTGTCTTTCGGCTGCGTTACGGTTTCGTCAGCGGCAATCTTTCTGCCGGCAGGCCTAAGCAGCTTATCGAGCTTGTTTTCGAGGGATACCTTTTCTTCAAGCAGGCGTTTTGCATCTGCCTGGAGAGTTGCTATAGTCGCTTCTTTCTTTGCAAGCTCATTGTCGAGCTCTTTTAGCTCTTTATCCGCTATAAGGAGTCTGCTTTGAGTATCCTGGTATTTTTTCACGTAGTCGTTGACATCCTCTCTGTATTTGGCTGTTTCTATCGTCAATTGGGCGGTTTTCGCTTCCCACTGCAGAACCCTTGCATCGACTTCGGCCTTCTGAATCTTAAGCTGGGAAAGCTGGTCATTGAGACTGGCGATTTGTCCTCGCATGGATTCGACCGCCTGCATTTTTTCTTTTTCAGCCGTGTCCTTTGCAAGTGTTAAATTTTTGATTTCTTCTTCTTTGTCATTGAGGTCCTGCTGAAGCTTTCTGACGTTGCCCTGCTGCTTTTCGGCCTCATCTTTGTAATTATTCGCTGTGGCAACATATTGGACGACATATCCGCACAGAAACAGTGAAGAGAGGGTCAGAAGAATGATTAAAATCTTTGTTAGAATACTCAAAATAGTCTCCTTTCTTTAATCATTTTTAATCAAAAAAGGCGAATCCGCCATGTAGCAAACACTAAATAAGCCTATGTATTTATCGTAATTTTACCTGTTTAACTGTGGAACGTCAAGCTATTTTTACTAAAATAACTTTAATTCAAGTTATCGGACTTTATACTCAGAACCTTGGCTGACTGAAGTTTTGAAGACTTATTGATGGAATGTAACTGAATCAAGCCATTCTGGGACGTAGAAAACGAGGTTTTCGAACAAAAACCGGATGTTCGAGCTGCAGCAGGTAAAAATTTTTTGACCATTTAATCAATGATATCACACTGAAAAACAGCTTTTGCAGCCGCCAGCCGGACGAATTTTGACCTATAGTTCAGTAATGGAGGCAGGTATTGTGTAAGCTGGGGGGTTTTAATTTCCCCTATGGCCATTGCTGCGAGGATATAAATACGCTCGGTGCGGATAGGGTCGGTTGTCAGGGGTGTTTTCGCGCTTAAGGCTTCAAGGACATGGGGTTCACCAATGGTGCTTCCTAATCTGCCAAGCTGGCCTGCTGCGGCTACTCGAACTTCGATAATTTCATTCGGATCAGACATAAGAGTGGTCAGAGCCCCCAGTGCCTCCTCATTGCCCAAATCGCCCATTGCCTGGGCGCCGAGAATTCTGTCGTCGGCGTTAACATTGAGGATCATAGACCATAACTTTGGATAAATCGTTTTGTCCCCGAGCATTGCCAGAGATTCAGCAGCCTGGAAACGAACTTTGTCATCGGAGTCCCGTGCATCGATGACTTTTCGAAGAGGATTTAATGCAGTTTTATCACCTGATTTTCCGAGGACAAGGGCAGCGTTGGCACGGACATCCATATCAGGACTGTTTAGCTGCTGGATGATAAACTGGATTTGAGTTTTATCGCCGAGTTTATAGAGAGCATAAGCAGCCGCAATCTGCGTGTTTTTATCCGGTGCCTTTAAAAGCGAAACAAGCCTTTTTTTAGAGGAAGAATATTTTGTATCGCCCACAGCAAGACAAGATGCGAACCTTACCGGAATGTACCGGTCGGTCAAAAGCTGGTCAACTATCGGCATAAGATGCATCTGTCTTGTGGTTGCAGCGACTTCGATGGCATTCGTTCGTATCCTTGGGTCGTCATCGTTGAGAGAGTCCTGAAGGATTTCAGCGGCTTTAACGACAACGCTCCTGCCAGAACCGTCCTCAGTCTGAATTTTACTGATGGCTGAAGGCTCTGTGCAGCCGCAGACAAGAAAAGGCAAAATGACTGCTGTGAGAATAAATAGGAAACTATTGGGTTTGCATTTAATCTGCTTCATTTTTATCGTCCCTGATTCTGTCAATAAATTCATTTTCTATAAAATGGGGAGAACTGCCTTTCTCCCTCTATTCTTTCTTGGCCTTTGTTTTGACAGTGGTAGCAGCTATAGCAAATATGGCCGCAAAAATTACAGCACAGTAGGTGTCGAGCCATTGGCCGTACCTGCTGAAAACCGTTACCCTATTATCTATCGGCATCTTATCGACAAACCATCCAGTCATACCTTTCCTGTCCAGAGCGGTTTTAGGCAAAGTGCCGCTTAAAAAGGTGTTTCGGAGCCTTCCGAGGGGGTCGATAAGGCAGCTTATGCCGGTATTGACGCTGCGAATTACGGCGAGCCTGTTTTCTACGGCCCGAAAGACGCATACAGAGGCGTGCTGGGGCAGCTCGGCGCTTGGAATAATTTTACCGTCTTGAGTTGTGACGAACCAGCCGTCGTTGCTGATGTTCACGAGCCAGTGGATTTGCTTTTCACCGTTTTGGTTGAGGGCAAATTCTCTGGCAATGTAGGGAACAGAATCTTCGTAGCAAATCATAACAGCAAATTTATAGGTTTTTTCCGGCTTGTTGGAATCGACCGGCATGTGGAAAATTGTATAATCGCTGCCTGGGTCGATTGTGTAGTCGTAATCATAAGGAGTCAGCTTCATAAGAAAATCGTGCAGCCAGGGCAGTTTGCTTTTGAAGGGGATATATTCGCCGAATGGAACAAGATGTATCTTGCAGTATTTTTCATCGGCTTTGGTGCCGTCGGGCTTATAGAGAAAGGCGCAGTTGAACCTGGATGCAAGAAGAATTTCATCGTCCTTGATTGTCGTCGTGCCGCCGATTGCTCCGACAAGAAGGCAGCAGCTGTCTTTTGAGTGCGTTTTCAGCCGCTTATCATAATCCAGATACGGGCTGTTTGGCTCCACCCACATCAGCACCCTGTCATCTAAAATTGCCGGCACGATTGTTTCCGGCCAGACGATAAGCTGTGCTCCCGCATCCTTCACCGCGTTGCTGTCGGCGAGAATGGCATTGAAGTTTGCCCTGTTTATTTCCGGTGAGCCTGAGTCTTTTACTGTCTGCGGCATGGCTGTCTGGACCGAGCCGACTATCGGGCCGTCTTTAACAATTTTTTCATATTGCTGAATCCTGAACTGACCGTAAAGAATAGTTCCACCCAAAACTGTAAAGACAATAGCTGTCTGATAGTAAAGAGATTTATAAAAAGTTTTTTCCAAAGCTGATAATAACAGGTCGGCGACCAGGCCATTAGCCATTGCTACAAGAAAAGAGACGCCGGCTGCTCCGAAGATATCAGCAATCTGTATGAGTGTGGTGTTTTCGAACTGGCTGTGGGCGAGAAAACGCCAGAAAAATCCGCCCAGAAAGAATCCCTGAAGTCTTTCTGCACCCGTAAAGATAATAGCAGCAACAATAAACAGAGGAATTTTCTTTGCCCTGCAGTATCGTATGGAGATAGCTAACCCCGGCCACAGAACCCCAAGATATAAACACAGGACAATCCATCCGCCGATTGTTACAGGCAGCAGAAAATATAAATTGCCCAGCCAGTATCCGACACCCGCAATATATGAAACGATTGCCAGTTGCCAGGCCTTTGTATCATGCCTGCACGCAAGCATAAACGGAACGATTGCTATCCACGCAAGATACGCAAAGTGCAGCGGCGGCTGAATAACCGTCAGCAGCACCGCACTCGCAGCGAAGAGAAGAAACGGCAATATAATTTTTTTGATTATTACTGGCATTTATACTTCGCTAAATCCATTAACACTGACGCTAATTTTTCTTCCCCGATATTATTGCCGTTATTGAGCCTGATTGAAAGCTGTTTTTTGAAAATCCTCAGCAGTTTTTTATCCTCTGCAATTTTTTGAGCGGGTATCTGGATATCCGACAGCAGCTGCTTTATCTCGGTTACCTCTCTTATGTTAAATAAATTACCTTGCGATTGTTGTTTTTTCAATCCTTCGAGCCGCTCATTTGCCATCTTCACATATTTTTTAGATATCTCAATTCCAACATAATTCCTGTCGAGCAGGCAGGCTGCTGCAGCAGTTGTGCCGGACCCGCAGAACGGGTCAAGGACGCAATCTCCCGGATTGGAGCTGACTGATATGATTCGAATTAGAAGTTTTTCAGGCATCTGGCAGGGGTGCCAGCCTTCTCTCTCTTTGAAGGTGCCGCAGACCCGCGGGTATTCAAGCCAGACGTCATCGGGCATCTTTCCCGATGGATTTGCCCGGCTGTCGTTATAAATAAGCTGGCGGTCTGAGGGAGTGCGGATTGCGAAATCATTGAAGGTAAAATTTTTCTGGTCGTTTACAAAATAGAATATGTGAGTATGAGAGCGTGCGAATTTTTGTTTTGTCTGCTGGCCGAAGGTGTAGTGCCACCATCGAAAAAGGGTTTTTGAATGGCGGAGAGGGTGAGATTCGATTGGGCTCACTCAACCTCCACTGAATTAAAGGAAAAAAC
>JBFZBH010000023.1:0-9747 GCA_041308525.1 Phycisphaerae bacterium
GCTTCTCTGCAAAGAGTATTAACCACTTTCATCTCAGAAAAGCCGTAGCCTACAATCTCGGCGATGATTCTGCCGGCATGCTCGGGGCTTTGTGTGGTCTGGCAGACGACTCCTAACCTTTTATTTTTAGGCAGCTTAGGTAAATCGCTGTTGTCACCTATAACAACGGCGTTTTTAACACAGCCGACAACAGCCTGGACTTCGGGGTGGCTTTTATCCCCGATAATAACCACCTGATAGCCCTGTTTTTCGAGTTGTTGAGCAATTTTTTGAACCCTCTTGACGAGGATGCAGGTGGCATCGACGATTTTGAGGCCCTTGGCCCTTATTTTTTTTATCTGGTCAGGAGCAGCCCCGTGGGAGCGGATAAGGACGGTGCCGTTTTTGATTTTGTCAACACTGCTGATTGTTTTAAGCCCTTTATTTGCGAGACGCTCGACCATATCTTTGTTATGAATGATCGGGCCGAGACAATACACATCCTGTTCCTTTGTGAGGACTTTATCCGCGATGCTGATTGCATTTTCAACACCGTGGCAAAAACCGCTGCTTTCTGCTACGAGAACCTTCATTTTCCAGATTGAATCTTTCAACAAAAAATTTATGAGATTTTAAAATTATTTAAAAAGCATTTTATCTCTTTGGCCTGTAAATTTCCAGATAATTCAAGCAAAGGCAAATATTGATTAGCCTTTTTCAGTGAGCAAAAAAAATGGTTTTTAGCTTGCTGGCCTATTGGGTTCAGATTGGGCGGTGAGGGACTGGCGGGCAGACTGGATTATTTGGAGGTTTTTTTCTGCATCGGGACGCGGCAGGATTTGAGTATATAAAGAGAGGGCCTCTTCATCTCTGCCCAAAAGAGCGAGGGCAAGCGCCATATTGGAACGATACTTAGCGCGATAAGGCAGGATGCCGGCTGCGTCAGTAAAGTATTTTAGAGCGAGCTGATAATCCTTTTGAAAGAAAAGGCACATTCCCAGATTGTTCAAGGCGATTGTGTCGCCGGGATTGATTTTTAGAGCAGAATTTAATGTCACAATTGCATCACCGGTTCTTGATTGCCGCATTTGAAGCTCTGCAAGTGAATGGTAGGCGGGAATAAAATTCGGATACTCATAGATGCATCTTTTAAGGACGAACTCACATTCAGTGTCTTTACCCTGAATAGCTAAAATTTCAGTCATTGAATAAAGAGTTTTCACAGTGGGCGGACGGCCTGCACCTTTCTGAAATTCTATGTCAGCTTCGCTTTGCGGTGCGTACGGGTTTTGAGAGGTGACAGTAGTCTGTGTGCAGCCTGAAAAAAAGCAAGCATAAAACGATATAACAATAAGCAGGCCGTAATAAAACATAACACTGATTCCTGAAAATTTAAAAACAGCTTTTCGCTCAAAGACGCGATACAAAGGGCCTAATTTTACTGCCGCAAACAGGCACAAATCCCCGGAGAAAGACTTCTAAAGACTATCTTTTATCATATCCGACACCGGAGGACGGCGTCGTCATATCTGAGCCCGATGTAGCATCAACAAGCTTCGAAGGCTTTTCCAGAATTTTAACAACTGATTCAGCGGACATTCCCGAACCGCCGGGCAGACCATCTTCTATTTTGATACGGTTCTTTTCAACTCCTGCCTTTTGAAGCATATCAGCAACGGCTGCGACACGGCTTTTGTAGAGAGCATCTGGGACATTTGCCTTGTTAACATTCATGGGACCGGGATTTTCAGCAAAATGCTTCGCAAGAACTGCAAAATCCCTCTTGCCAAGCTCGTTGAGCTTGTCGCTGTTCTCAATGAAATGATATGGATACAGGGTGTGCTGTGTGATAATTGCATTCTCGATTTGCATGTTGCTGTAGGTATTCACCAGTTCTGTGTTCATGGCCTTGTCGTTTGTCGGCATCTGAGACTTTTCCGCATCGCATCCGACGAAAAGAACCAAAGAGCACAGCAAAAAGATTAAAAGAGAACCGGACTTCATAATAAGCTCCTTAATAAAAGATTATTTATTGTCCATAAGTCAACGCTTTTCCAATACTAATGACAGCCGGGCCCGCTGCAACAATTACAACGGCCGGGAAGATAAAAAGAATCATCGGTATAAGAAGCTTAACCGACATTTTTTCAGCATTTTCCTGAGCAGTGTGGCTTCGCTCTTCCCGCATAGACTGAGCGAAGACCCTTAGAGTATCAGCAACGGAAGTGCCGAATTTTTCAGTCTGTATAAGAATAGCAGAAAGCGAGGAAAGCTCATCGACACCTGTACGCTTAGACATACTCCTCATTGCTTCAACGCGGCTTGCGCCAAGGTGCATCTCGAAACTGGTAAGGGCCATCGAATTGGAAAGGACTGTGCTGACATGGCGAATCTCATCGGCGACAACATTCCACGCCATATCGAGACCGATACCTGAGGAGACACAGATCTCGAGCAGGTCTATCATAATAGGCAGATGAAGGCGGATTTCATTGTGGCGTTTTTTAAGCCTGGCCATCACAATAATATTCGGCAAAAAAAACAAAATCGCAGCAACCAGGAAAACAAGTGTAATTTTTGCAGAGATGTGAAAGCTCAGCGGGATGATTAACAAGGCACCTGCCGAAAGCCCTATTGCAAAAAGCAGCAGCTTAATTCCGGTATAAACAGCAACAGCGCTTTGATGGTAGTAGCCGGCACGGACAAGCTGTTCGAGCAGGTTCGTGCTTGGATTGCTGTGAGAGGCAAAATTACCGAGCTTTTCGAAGAAAAGAAGAACACCGCTTCTTTCCGCCGGCGGCTGTTCCGTGAGAGGAGTAACAGCCATTTTATCTGCAATTCGCTCTTTTATAAGTTTTCTTTTTGCCGAGCGGGACACAATAACTGCAGAACCGATAAGCATAACAGAAACGAAGGCCAGGGCCGGTATAACCATTTCTATTTGAGCAAGTACCACGAAATTTACTCCAAAAAAATATCAAAAACGTATAACTGACATTTTATTCATTAACCAGGCACCTGCAATAACGCTGACAGCGCTTATTCCCAGCAGGTACCTTCCGATTCCCTCCTTATCCAAAAGCGGCTGCATATAACCGGGATTAATTATGTAAAGAAGAAAGAAAAGCATAATAGGCAAGGCTATGAGTATTTTTTTGCTGAACTGGGTCTGGGCGGTTATAACCCGGATTCTCTTGTTCAGCCTGATTCTTTCGCGGATAATTGAAGACAATGTGTCCATCAGGTCGGCGAAGTTGCCTCCGCTCTGGAACTGAATTACAACCGAAGTTGCCAGAAGTTTAAGCTCCTCATTGCGGCTTAATCTTGCGACCTTGTATAAAGAATCTCTAAGGTCGAGACCCATCTCCTGCTCCTTGCATATCCTGAAAAAGATTCCGCCGAGAGGTTCCGGTATTTCCTCTGCAACAAGCTGAAATGCACCGACAAGAGGATGGCCGGCACGAAGCGCACGTGAGGCAATTCCGAGAGCATCGAGCAGTTGTCTTTCGAAAAGCAGGTCGTTTTTCAGAAGGCGTCTTTTAGCATAACTTGTAACTACTACAAGCACGGCTGCAGTCACACCAAGCGAGATGAGAATATTATTAGACAAAACGAAAGTTATAACAAAAGCAAAAACCAGCAGACCGACAAAGCCCAAGATAACCATCTGAAGAGGTGCCTGCCAGCCGATTGCCTGACGGTAAGATTCGAGACGCTCTTTGAAGGAAAGCTTTTCGCCCCGTTTTCCCAGGGTAGAACTATCCTGCACCTCACGCCAAAGGCGGATAGTTTTGCTTTCCTCGCTTTCCTGTCTGACGATGCCGAGTTTCTTCTGGACGGTTTTCAAGCGGGCAAGATACTGGCCGAGCCAAAGCAGGACACAGATACACCAGATTGCAAAGACCAGTCCGAAAACTGCGATGGCAATTATAATATTAATCCAATCTGTTGTGGGCATAAGTTTTGTCCTACCTTCTATTTATTTTAAATTCCATAATCAGCAAGTAATACAATCCTGCCTTTTTAAGGTAAAAACAAATTAAGCTTTTTTGTCCGGTTCAGCTTTTTGAGGGGCAAAATGCACAAGGACCCTTCTGACAAACATATTCGCAGGCAGGTCTGCCCCGCGTGCTTTGATCTTCTCCAAAAGCTGAGGCAAGACACCGCAAACTTCGTACTGCCCATAGGCATTTCCCGTCTCATCAACACCAAGCTGATTGAAACGAAACAGGTCGTGCAGGCAAATCGTTTCACCTTCCATACCTGTTATTTCAGCAATCTTTACAATTTTCCTTTTCCCGCCGAGCAAACGGTCAACATGAATAAGCAGATTCAAGGCTGAACTTATTCCCTCACGAATAGCTCGGATCGGGAAATTCATACCAGCAATACTTACCATATTTTCGAGTCTTCGAAGCGCATCGCGAGGATTATTTGCGTGAACGGTTGTCATCGAACCTTCGTGGCCGGTATTCATCGCCTGCAGCATATCGAGAGCTTCAGCGCCGCGCACCTCACCGATAATAATCCTGTCGGGCCTCATACGCAGCGAGTTCCGCAGCAAATCGCGCTGAGTAACCATACCCTTGTTTTCGATATTCGGGGGCCTGGTTTCAAGCCGGACAACATGCTCCCGCTGAAGCTGAAGCTCTGCGGCATCTTCTATGGTAACTACGCGCTCACCAGCGGGTATCCACCTCGACAATGCATTTAGAAGAGTTGTTTTTCCGGTGCCTGTACCGCCCGATATAAGTACATTCATTTTACACTGAACACAAGCCTCGATAAATTGCGCCATTTCCTCTGTCAATGACTGATTTTCGAGCAGCGTTTTCATATCGAGCGGATTAACTCCGAACCGCCTGATGCTCAGCGAAGGCCCATCGAGCGACAGAGGAGGTATAATGGCATTGACACGTGAACCGTCAGGGAGACGGGCGTCAAGCATCGGAGATGCTTCATCTATTCGACGCCCGATATTCTGACCAATTCTGCGAATAACTCTGATCAGGTGGTCGGAATCTTTGAAGGTGGCATCTGTTATCTCGAGGCGGCCGTTTCGCTCGATATAAATTTTTTTGGGGCCGTTAACAAGTATATCCGTTATGAACGGGTCTCTTAAAAACGGCTCGAGGGGACCGAATCCAAAAACTTCATCCATAACCTCATGGAGAAGCTGCTGTTTTTCGGGACCTGAAAGGGGAAACTGCTGCTCGAGAAGCAGAGCATCGATACGCTTGGCACATTCTTCGTAAAGCTGCTGAATGGGGATGAGCCGTGCCTCTTCGAGGTTGAGGATGTCGAGGAGTTTGCGGTGCACTTTAGCTTTAATTTCCTGAAGTGCTGCAGCTTTGATAGTAGCAGTTTTTGTCATCTCTGCAATTTTTTCGTTATTATTTTCCATAATTTAATCACCAGCCTTTAGAGCTTCCATTGGAAATATATTTATCTACCTGTGCGGCAAGTATCTGAAATTCCTTTCGCAATCCTGACCAAGGAGCAGCCTGAGAAAGAGGTTTGCCGTGGTTGAGAGAATTAAGGGTTTTTCGCCAGTCGCTCCGAAGAGGATAAATCGAATCGGTATCGAGCGCTTTTTTAATATCATCCATTCTCATCAGCAGCCCGCGTTTTTTGAACCTGTTTGCGATAAGGAAGATTTTTTCTCGCGGGATACCTGCCTTTAAAAGCGAGGCAAGTATGGCCTTTGTGTAATTGATGTCTTTTACGGTCCCCTGAAATACGATAATAGCGATCTCACTTTCGCGGGCCAGACCTTTTCGAAGGCTGTCATCGAGCCTCGGAGCATCAATCACGGTAAACTTGTAAGACTCCCTTGAGGCTCTCATTGCATCTACGATTTTATCATATCGCAGGAAAAGAGTCTTCGGCGACTCCAGACTGACAGGATGGGCAAGGACATGAAAAGAGTCTGAATAACGAAAAGCACAGGATTCAATCAAATTTTTATCGATTTGGCCGTTGAAATCGAGAACGTCCTTTATGCCGTAAGTTCCGGCGAACCCAAGGTATGCAGAAAGAGTTCCATAATAGTTGTCCAAATCAATCATAAGCACCGGCTGCGAAGACAACAGCTGCAGTTCATTTGCGAGATTTACAGCAACCGTGGTTGCACCGCAGCCGCCGCTTGCAGAAAAAACAGTAACGACAGAGCCCAATTTTACGGCAGGATGTTCAATATGCGGAAGAAGCTGCTTGAGTACGGGCACAATCTCCGAAGATAAATTTTCCTTAAGCAGAAAATGCCTTGCACCTGAATGCATCGACTGCAGAATCAAATCCTGGGAAAGTGTGCTGGAGATAACAGCGACTCTTTTTTCCGGATATTTATTTGAAATAAGATGTAAATTCATCAGGGTCTCGGAAGGCTCTCTGTCTATATCCACGACGAGAATGGAAGGCTTTCTGTCGGACAACTGAGTGCTCAAATCGGTAAGCCTGCCGTAAATACGCGTTAAAGAGACATCTTTGTTGTCCTTTAAGGCAGTCTTAACCGCATTTTCAACTGAAGCATCTACGGTTACGAAAAATATATTTGTTTCCATACTCATCTTACAAACACTTTAAAAGCTAAAACACAAAACAAACATTATCTATTTTCAGTATGCCAGGACTATTGGGTCTTAGTTTCCTGAGCAGGAGGCTCCTTATACGAATCCCAGGCACCCGGACCGACTAAACAATCAAGGCCCATCTGCTTTAACCATTCCGCATCAGCAGGATTTATGACAGCAGCCCTTTCACCCTGTATCCGGCCTTCAACATAAAATTCCCAGTCATCCGGACGAGAGTGCAGGATCCCCGGAACAGGTGAATCTTGAGCAATATACATAGGCTCAACGAGCGAGGCCGTAACAAGGACAACAAGCTCAGTTTCATCTTCCTGATAACGAACAGAACGGAACAACGGCCCGAGGACTGGTAAAGCGCCAAGTCCGGGGATGTGCGAATTAATGGCCTGAACTTTATTGTTTATCAAACCAGCCATAGCGAAAGACTGACCGCTCTTAAGTTCAAGAGTTGTCTCAGCCTTTCTTGTCAACAATGCCGGAACCCTGAAGCCTTCAATCTCAACTGCACCAATCTGTGTCAGGTCGCTGACTTCCGGGGCAGCATATAATCGAATAGTCCCATCGCCAAGTACCATCGGCCTGAACGTTAATCGGACACCATATTCCTTATACTCAATCGTAATCGAATTGCTTCCGCCAGTGCCTCCGACAGTACCCTGAACAACCGGAATCGGGTATTCTCCGCCGGCAAGGAATGTGGCTTCTTCGCCGCTCATAGCAACAAGCGTGGGATTGGCAAGAATCCTGAGGTATTGATTTTCAGCAAGAGCCTGGATGAAAAATTCGAGATTAGACTTCGGAAAACCTGCGATAAGTGATATAGCCGGGCTGGCAACTACATTTGTTGGAATAACAAAATTCAGAGAATCTAATGCAGCACCGCCCTCGCCTAAACCACCTCCAATCGCTCCGGGGCCGGCCTGAAGCGTGGGAACCAGTGCCCCGCCGCTTGCTGAACCGACTCTTCCCATTCCGAAGAAATCATCTTCGGCAGTCAGGAAATTAATGCCGAGAGAGCGAAGGACAGAGCGGCTTACTTCTGCAACGCGGACCTGAAGCTGGACCTGCTGAACACCTGCAAGCGAGGCCATATTAACATACTTCATCTCTGTTTTCTCAAGATAATCCTTAAGTCCTGCTGCCTGTTCGGCGCTTCTGAGCATACCCCTTACAACCAATGTATCCGCCGAATGGGCAACTTCGAGAGTTGAGCCCGGAAAAAGCTCTCTAAGTTTCTGGTGAAAATAAGCAGGGTCGAGAGTGACCTGAACCTTCCACTGTTTGATTTCCTTTTCATCCTGACTCCAGATAATAAAGTCAGATGAGCCGACCTTGAGACCCTGCAGAAGAACCTGATTGGGCGTGAGAACCTGAACATTCGCAATCTTCGGATCTGTAACCGCGACCCTGACTGCGGGCCAGGGTGTCCTTACAACAACAGATGAACCGACAATAACTTTAATAGGCTCGTTTTCTACGGTAACATGATTAAGGACAACTTCGGCAGGTTCGGCTGGAACCGAAAGGTTAAAGAGAAAGAAAAAAAGAACAAAAAACAAAACATACCCCCAAAAAGTGATTCTTATCTTACGTGGGTCCATAATAAGCTTCCTTCCATAATTAAATAAAAATAATGTTTCCCGCAACAAATAAGATACAGACGTCACGATATTCCATATTCAGTGTTCCAGCGTTTTTTCATATTGTGAAGGAACAACAGAATCCAAGCCGCAATTTTATAAAATTTTCAAATCCTTTCAACTGTCGAATTAATCTCTCACTGACTGGCCGTCGAGAGGAATTTCCTGCTCCTTTACGTCAGCACCTCTGATAACAGTAATGACCCAGCGAGGCTGCCGATGAGGTTCGAAGATGTTCGAACCTGTACTCTGCGGTGAATTCGTATCAATAGCACCTAAAAGAGCTGCCCAGGAGTTAGGGTCGGCGTCTTTTCCCCGCACGGTTGTATCCATAAGAGAGCCAAGCTTTGCCAACTGACCTTCGCTAAGTACAGTCGCGCCTATTTCGAGAGGGTCCTTATCAAGAGGATTTCGCAGTGCAAGCGAAACGCTGCCGTATTTCATAGCAAGCTGGAGGGCCTCGGCTTGTTTGGGGTCAACCTCAAGCGTTACCGTAACAACATTGCTGGCTGACTGCGCAGCAGAATCGGGTACTCTATCCAGTTTCGTTTTCTTTGTTACTATTGTCTCATCCCCAACTGCGAGTACCCGGATATTATGAAGAAGCGTTGTTGCAATCGCCTCTCCCTTGGAGCGAAAAGAGGCCGATAGTGTAAAGGCAGCGAGAACATCAACCGAGCAGCCGGGATATAGCACCCCGCCTTTAACGGAATCCTTTGGAAGCATCACACTTATAGCCCTCATACCGGGAGGCAGAGCAGCTGCAAACTGAGCCTCATCTCCGCTTGTGATAAAGCAGGATTCCGTCAGAGTCTGGCCTTCAACTATCTGCTTAGCAAGGACTCTGCCGATTGCCTGGACAGGGCTGTAAAGATAGCCAGCGGGAAGATTACCCTTTGGAGATTTCTGAGTAGTTATGTGATCAGCGCTGATTACCGACATAGCAGGCAGAGAGGTTTTAGCAATAAGAATTTCATCGGGAATTTTCTTTCTCAATTCATCGGCCCTGAGGGCATTGACGAGGATAGTTGCAAGCCCCGCAGCCAGTAAACCGAGAACCAGCAATAAAACGATAGTCCATTTCATTTTAGTTATCCTTATAAATAAGAGACTTAATTAAGGTCCTTCTTTTGCCATTGTTACTGATGCGCCGAGATTTGCCGGCATAGGCAGCAAAGATGTATTTAAAAGTGCAACATTGCTCGACGGAACAGTAAGTTTAACTTCGATGGGCAGGCCGGGATTAACGGTCACACCCGGAGTAACTGAGAGGCTGTAACCGGTGATCCGAGCATCAGCCATTACAGTATTAACGGCAGTAGTTACCTCGCTCATAGTAGAATCGGCACGGATAGCGACTCGAGCGCCAACCCTGGCGGCATTAGCAAGCTGATGGGCTTTCAGGAAAAGCCAGCCGTATGCAATAACACCAACAGTAAGCATTATAAGGAGCGGAAATACAATAGCGGCTTCGACAATAGCTGTTCCTTTATACTTGATATTAACCGGATTTTTTTTCATTAAATACATAGGAAATA